>CAVPGG010000186.1:0-10411 GCA_963703755.1 uncultured Pseudomonadota bacterium | reverse complement strand
CCCAATTGCAGGCGGATCCGGGCCTTGCGGCGGCCGCGGCGCTGCGCGCCCTGATCGGCGGCCGCGAGGTCGAGCTGCGGCATCCCAAACCCGTGACCGACCGTTACGGGCGGCTGACCGCCGATGCCGCCGTGGCCGGGGGCGAGCCCGCCTCCGTGATAAAATCCCTGTTGTCCCAAGGCCTTGTCCGTCTGGCGGCGTTCGCGGTCGCGCCCGCCTGCGCGGCGGACTGGAGCACCGCCGAGCGGGCCGCGCGGGCCGCGAAGCTTGGCCTGTGGGGCGATCCGCGCTATTTTCCCAAGGCGGCCGACGACCCGGCGGGGGTCCTGGCCGAACGGGGCCGTTTCACGCTGGTCGAGGGCAAGGTCGTGTCAGTGCGCGAAAGCGGCGGCACGATCTACGTCAATTTCGGCCAGCGCTGGAGCGAGGATTTCACCGTTACGATTTTGAAACGTAACGAGCGTCAGTTTACGGCCGCTGGCCTTGCAGTGCGTTCGCTCGCGGGCCGGCGCGTCTTGGTGCGAGGATGGATCGAGCAGCGGGGCGGTCCGTGGATCGCGGCCACGGGACCGGAGCAGATCGAGGTCATCGCCGACAGATAGGCGACCAAGCAGGCGACCAAGGGACGGGTTGCGGGTGAACTGGGTGGTGGACTTATTGCGCAGACGGATGCGCGGCGCAGGGCGGGCGGCGATCGCGCTGATCGCCGCCACGATCGCGCTTGCCGGCTGCACGAGCGACCGCTTCGCCGCCGACCAGCAGAACCTGCTCAGCGCCACGCCGCAGCAGGCCACGGCCGAGACGAACCCGGTCACGAGCGCGGCCGACCGCGAGCACCTGCGCATCCTCGCGGCCTATGGCGGCGCCTATGACGACCCCAAGCTCGAGGCGCGGGTGACGGCGATCGTCAACCGCCTGGTCGCGGCCTCCGACCGGCCCGACATCACGTACAAGGTGACGCTGCTCAATTCGCCGGCCGTCAACGCCTTCGCGCTGCCGACCGGCCAGCTCTACGTGACGCGCGGGCTGCTCGCGCTCGCCAACGACGACGCCGAGCTCGCCTCGGTGCTCTCGCACGAGATGGCGCATGTGATCGCCAAGCACGCGGCGCTGCGCGAGGAAGAGGCGCGTCAGGTCTCGATCAACAGCGCGGTCGTCAACGACGTGCTGAGCGACCCGCAGGAAGGCGCGCTCGCGCTCGCCCGCTCGAAGATCAAGTTTGCGACCTTCTCGCGCGCGCAGGAATTCGAGGCGGACGGCATCGGCGTCGGCATCGCGGCGCGCGCCGGCTACGACCCGTTCGGCGCCGCGCGCTTCCTCACCTCGATGGGGCACAACGCCGACCTGCGCGCCGGCGGCACCGGCACCGACATGCGCTCGCCCGACTTCTTCTCCTCGCACCCGGCAACGCCCGAGCGCGTGAAGGCCGCGCAGGTCTCGGCGCGGCAATATGCGGCGCCGGGCACCGGCGCCGGCGCGGGCGAGCGCGACCGTACCGCCTACCTCGCGACCCTCGATGGCCTCGTCTACGGCGAGGACCCGATCGAAGGCTATGTGCGCGGGCGGCGCTTCCTGCATCCGAAGCTCGGCTTCACGTTCACGGCGCCGGAAGGCTTTACGCTGGAGAACACCGCGCAGGCGGTGCTCGGCCTCAAGGACGGCGGCAACGAGGCGCTCCGCCTCGACGCCGTGCACGTGGCGGCCGAGCAGAGCCTCACCACGTATCTCGGCTCCGGCTGGATCGAGAACGTCGACCGCGGATCTATCGAGGAGCTGACGATCGGCGGCCTGGCGGCCGCGACCGCAAGCGCGAAGGGCGACCAGTGGGCGTTCCGCCTCTACGCGGTGCGCTTCAACGGCGAGGTCTACCGCTTCATCTTCGCGATCAAGGGCGCGACGCCGGAGAGCGAGCGCGAGTTCCGCGAGTTGGTCGCGACCTTCCGCCGGCTGAGCCCGGCCGAGGCGCAGCAGGCGAAGCCCCTGCGGCTGCACATCGTCACCGTGAAGCCCGGCGACACGGTCGAGAAGATCGCGAGCCGCATGGCGATGATCGACCGCCAGGTCGAGCGCTTCCGCGTGCTCAACGGCCTCGAGCCGGGCGATCGGCTCAAGGTGGGCACGCAGGTGAAGATCGTGGTGGAGTGATCGTCAGAACGACGCGGCGACCTGCTCGAGGCCCATCACGTGGGCGAGCATGCGCACCTGGTTCTTCTGCTCGTCGTTCATGCTCATGATCAGCGGGAAGGCGGCGGACTTGAGCTGCTGCACTTCCGGGCCGTCCGGATCGATGGCGGCGAGCGTGCCTTCGCTCGCATAGGCGGTGGTCGTGCGCGCCGGCTCGCGCGCCGCGCGGGTGCCGAGCGCGCGCAGCGCCGAGGCGACGGCCGGCCAGTACTGCTCCTGGTAGTCGCTGAGGTTGAGGCGCGCCTTGATGCTGGCGAGCTGGGCCTCGTTGAACATCACGCCGCTGTCGCGGCGCGCGTGCGGCGCCGGGTGATGCGCGGGCGCGAGCGAGCGCGACGCGACGACGACCGGCTTCGCCTTCGGTTCGGGCTTCGGCTCGGCCTTGATCTCGGCCTGCCGCGCGCTCGGCGGCTGCACTGCGGCGGGCGCGACGTAGGTCGGATTGGGATTGAACAGGATCGCGGCGTCGAACGCGCCCGACTTCGGACGCGCTCGCGAGCGCGAAGGTCGTGGGCGGCGCGGCGGCGGCCGTGGTGTCGGTCGCCATCCAGTCGGCCGGGAAACGCAGCGTGACCACGTCGGCGGGCGCGATCTCGCGCAACTCGCCCGGGCTCACGCCCCAGGCGGCAAGCACGCCAGTGATGACCATGACCCCGATGACCGCAAGGCCCGCAAGCACCCGCTTGCCCGCCGCGCGGCGCGACCCCGTCCCGACTGCCACGATATCCTTCACCCCATTTACCAAGGCACTACTCCTGGCAAACGGTGTTTAATTATGACTTAACCATGGAGAGATCGCGGTGATTGGAAAGGTAGAAACGTAGCGGGAACAAGGGGATGCGAATAGCCGAGTGGCGAGTAGCGAATGGAAGACAGACTTCGTTGCTGCCCCTCTTCGCTACTCGCCATTCGCTGCCCTTCCTTCACGTGTCCAAGAAAAAGGCCCGACCGAATGGCCGGGCCTTTGATCTACTGCCGCGAGAGCCGAGACGCCCGATCAGGCGGCCTCTTCCTCGACGACGGATTCCTCGTCGGTCGGCTTGACGCCGCGACGCGGGCCCTTGGCGAGCGCCGCCTCGATTTCCTTGATCGCCTCGGTCTCGGTGATGCGCTGCACGGCCGAGATCTCGCGCGACAGGCGGTCGAGCGCGGCTTCGTAGAGCTGCCGCTCGCTGTAGGACTGCTCCGGCTGGGTCTCCGAGCGGTAGAGGTCGCGCACGACCTCGGCGATCGCGACGATGTTGCCGGAATTGATCTTGGCCTCGTATTCCTGCGCACGACGCGACCACATGGTGCGCTTGACGCGCGCGCGACCCTTGAGCGTCTCGAGCGCGCGGCGCACGATCGGCCCCTCGGCGAGCTTGCGCATGCCGACGGCCGCGATCTTGGCGGTCGGGACCCGCAGGGTCATCTTGTCCTTGACGAAGTTGATGACGAACAGTTCGAGCTTGCAGCCGGCGACCTCCTGCTCCTCGATCGCCATGATCTGGCCCACGCCATGGGCCGGATAAACGATGAACTCGTTGGTCTTGAAGCCTTGCCGTTGAGTAGTCTTCTTGGCGACAGTCATTCCCTCAGTCACTCCATGTCCGTCCGCGGCACGCCGCGCCGGCTTCGATACGGGAGCAGCGCGACGGGCGGAGCCGCGCGCGGCCTGCGAAGCCCTCCGACGTGTCGCGGCGGAGGGTTTATTGACGGTCTTTTTCGACTTCGACCGATGACGCGTTTTTGCAGCCACAGCGCTCGCGTGGGTTTCACGCCCCTAAACGACGGTTCCTCGGGAGTGCACCGAAAAAATAGGCTCCCCAGGGGGAGCTTCGGGTGCGGTGTTTGTTCATTGTCTGGCGTATATAACACATTTTCGTCCGAAATCAAAGCCTTGCGGCACTGCGAAGAGGTAATTCTCCCGCCCTGCGGCAGACAAATTGTGGCGATTGGTAAACGCGTGAGGTGGCTAGGAGATCGGCCGCCGTTTTTAGTCGCCCTGACCGCCCTTGGGCGAGAAGTGTTTCAGCTTGTCCGCGACGCCATCCCATTCTTTGGCGTCGGCCGGCGGGTCCCGCTTGATGGTAATATTGGGCCAGCTTTTCGCGTATTCGGCGTTCAATTCCAGCCACTTCTCCAGGCCAGGCTCTGTGTCGGGCTTGATTGCCTCCGCCGGGCATTCAGGCTCGCAGACGCCGCAATCGATGCACTCGTCGGGATGAATGACGAGCATGTTCTCGCCTTCGTAGAAGCAGTCGACCGGACATACCTCGACGCAGTCCAAGTACTTGCACTTGATGCAGTTTTCGCTGACGACGTAGGTCATACGAGAAGGCTCCGCCGGAACATCGGCCGCCGTGGTGCTAGCGCATGGCTGCGTGCAGTGCAAGCAGCCATGCCGGATGGACATGGGAGAAGCTACACCTCTGTATCGCGCGTGAAGCGCGCGATGGCGCGCCGCTCCTGCTTGGTCGGCCGGCCGCTGCCCGGGTCGCGCCGGACGACCGACGCTGGCGCCATTTCGGCCGCCGCGCCTGCACCGGTCGCGGCCGACGCCAGATCCTCGTAGAGGGCCTGCCCTTCCGCGGCCCCGCCGCGGCGTAGCGCAAAGCCCGTGACCTTGAGCACCCGCACCCGCGCATCGAGCGCAATCGTCACGACGTTGCCGCCGCGCACCGGCTTCGACGCCGCCCCGACCCGGGTGCCGTTCACCCGCACATGGCCGGAGGCCGCGAGCTCGGCCGCGGCGCTGCGCGTGCGCACCACGCGGGCGTGCCACAGCCATTTGTCGATGCGCTGGCGGTCGTCGGTCAAAAGGCTCCAGCCGTCCTGAGGGTTATCGCTTCTCCTTCTCGCTCGCCTCGAGCTGCGCTTTCAGCGCGGCGAGCTTGGCGAAGGGCGAATTCGGATCGGGATCGCGGTTGCCACGCTCGCGCGGGCTCTTCTCGGTGGTGGCAAAGATGCGGTTCTCCTCGCCGCCGCGGTCACGCCGGTCCGGACGACGGTCGCGCCGCTCGCCGCGCTCCGGTCGATCGCGGCGATCCTGCCGGTCGCCACGCTCAGGACGCCGGCCCTCGCGGCGTGGCGGACGATCCTCACCGCCCGCGCGATCGCGGCGACCGTGATGGCGACCGCGTTGCTCGCCATCGGGCGCGGCCGGCGCGGGCGCTGCCGCGGCGGCGCCGTCCGCGCTCGCCGCCGGCTGCTCGACGGCCGGCGCCGCGGCCTCCGTCTGTCCGCGCCGCGGCGGGCGCCCGTGGCGGCGCGGTCCGCGCCGCTCGTCGGAGCGGCCGCCTGGCCGCCAAACCTCGATGAACTCCTGCTCGACGGCCACGATCGCGGGCGCGAGCTCGGCAGCGATCACCTCGTCCTGCGCCGGCGACGCGGCGACAGGCTCGGCAAGCGCCGGCTCGCTCGCGACCGGGGACGGCCCCGCGGTCTCGGCCGCAATCTGCATCGCGGGCTCGGATGCGGCTTCCGTCGCCATACAGGCGTCGACCGCGGCATCGGCCGACGCCACGCTCGCGGGCGCCGCGGCCTCCTCGTGCGCTTCGGCCTCGCCGTGCACTTCGGCAACGTCCGCCGCGGGCGCATCGGCGACGACCTCGGGCGTGATCGCCAGCTCGCTTGCATCGGAGACGGGCGCCTCGCTCGGCATCGGCGCTTCGGACGCCATGGCTTCAGATGGCGCGGCTTCAGATGGCGCGGCTTCAGATGGCGGGGCTTCGGGCACCACGGCCTCAGGCGCCGCGGCAGCCGCGGCCGCCGGCAGTGCGGGCGGCAGCTCGGGCGGCTTCGGCCGCTTCTCCATGCGATAGCCGAGCGCGCGCAGGATCGAGGCAAAATCCTCGCCCGACGATCCGGTGAGCGACGTCATCGCCTGGGTGACCGTGAAGGAGCGGCCATCGAACGCACCGGCAGGCTTCTGGCCGCTGCCGCCCTCACGCCAGGCGAGCGCCGGGCGGATGAGATCGGCAAGGCGCTCGAGAATGTCGACCCGCACGGCGCGCTCGCCGCACACGCGGTAGCCGCTCGCGCGATAGAGCGCCTTCGGCGTCTCCTTGTCGGCCGCAAACGACGTGCGTCCGCTCGAGGCGAGGCGCTGCACCTCGTCGAGGCCCTTGACGTCGGGGCCGCCATGCTTGAGCGCCCACAGTTCGGCGCCGAGCGCGCGCGGGCCGGGCTTGAGCAGCGCCGGCACGTAGATGTGGAAGGCGCCGAAGCGCACGCCGTGCTTGCGCAGAATCGCGCGCGCCGCCTGGTCGAGGCTCTTCACGTCCTCGGCAACCTTCGAGCGCTCAAGCACGCCGAGCGCCTCGACCACCTGGTAGGCGATACCGCGCGCAAGCCCGGTCACGTCATCGGCGACGCCGAGCACGAACAGCGGCGCGAGCAGCCGCTCGATATGGGTGCGGGTCCACAGATCGAGCCGCGTCTGCACATGCTCGAGCGCGGCACCGGTGAGCTGCTCGTCGGCGAGGATGCGCACGCGCGGGCGCAGGATGTTGTCGCCGGCGGTGAGCTTCGCCACCACCTCGCCGATCCAGCGGATGGTACCGCCGGCGGCGAGCACGAACTGCGAGTCGGGCGCCTGCGAGAGACGCGTGGCGCGCGTCTCGATCTCGCCGGAGAGCGCCTTCTGCGCCGCGGCGCCGAGCGCCTTCGCATCCGTGCCGCCGCTCGTCGTCTCCGGCGCGAAACGGAAGCCATCGAGCCGGCCGATCGCGTGGCCTTCGACGACCACTTCGCCGGTCTTGGTGATTTCGGTTTCCAGCATCGTGTTTTCCCGCAGCCGCCGCATCAGCACGCTGGTGCGGCGGTCGACGAAACGCTCGGTGAGCCGCTCATGCAGCGCGTCCGAGAGCTTGTCCTCGACGCCGCGGGCGACGCCCTGCCAATGCTCGGGGTCGGTGAGCCAGTCCGGACGGTTCGCCGCAAAGGTCCAGGTCCTGATATGCGCGATGCGTTGCGACAGTGTGTCGATGTCGCCTTCGGTGCGATCGGCCTGCGCCACCTGATCGGCAAACCAATCGTCGGGAATTGTACCCCGTCGCATGAGAAAACCATAGAGGGCGACGACAAGTTCCGAATGTGCGGCCGGTGAGAGCCGACGATAGTCCGGAACCTGGCAGACTTCCCACAAGCGCTCGACCGCGTCGCGCGTGGTCGCGAGCGCGCGCACGCCGTCGTCGCGCGACGCGTGATCGAGCACGAGAATGTCCTCGGCATTGGGCGCGCGCGTGAGGCCCTGCAGCGTCGGCGCCGCGCCGAGCGAAGCCGCGAGCGCGCCGGTCGAGGAGAACTCGAGATCGGTGTTGCGCCACTGCAAAATCTTCACGTTCTCGAAGCTGTGGCTTTCCAGCGCCTGCACGAGATCGGGCTCGAACGGCGCGCAGCGCCCCGTGGTGCCGAAGGTGCCGTCGCGCATGGCGCGCCCGGCGCGGCCGGCGATCTGCGCGAGCTCGGACGGATTGAGGCGGCGAAACTGGTAGCCGTCGAACTTGCGGTCGGACGCGAACGCGACGTGATCGACGTTGAGGTTGAGCCCCATGCCGATTGCGTCGGTGGCGATCAGGTAGTCCACATCGCCCGACTGGTAGAGTGCGACCTGCGCGTTGCGCGTGCGCGGCGAGAGCGCGCCGAGCACGACGGCGGCGCCGCCGCGCTGACGGCGGATGAGCTCGGCGACCGCGTAGACCTCTTCCGCCGAGAACGCGACGATGGCGGTGCGGCGCGGCTGGCGGGTGAGCTTCTTCTCGCCCGCAAAGGTGAGCTGCGAGAGGCGCGGGCGGCTCAGGATATTGGCGCCGGGCAAGAGCCTCTCGACCATCGGCCGCATGGTGGCGGCGCCGAGCACCAGCGTCTCGTCGCGGCCTCTTCGGTTGAGCATGCGGTCCGTGAACACGTGGCCGCGCTCGAGGTCGGCGCCGAGCTGGATCTCGTCGATTGCGACGAACGACACGTCGAGGTCGCGCGGCATGGCCTCGACGGTCGCGACCCAGAAGCGCGGATTGGCCGGCTTGATCTTCTCCTCGCCGGTGATCAGCGCGACCGCGTCGGCCCCCACGCGCTCGACCGCCTTGTTGTAGACCTCGCGCGCCAGCAGCCGCAGCGGCAGGCCGATGATGCCGGTCGAATGCGCCAGCATCCGCTCGATGGCGAGATGGGTCTTGCCCGTGTTGGTCGGCCCGAGCACCGCCGTGACGCCATGGCCGCGGGCGACGGCGTCACGGGACGTGACGGAGGAGAAGGAAATGGGCATCAGGGGTCCTGCCGGCGGGCGCCAACGGCCCCGTGTCGGAAGAAGTCTGTATCACAATGCGACGCCAGGGGCGGCAAATTCGCTCCCCATCCCGATACGGCGAACGAGTCCCGAACGAATTGCGAGCGAATCGCTGACTCGGCGCGAGTCCAGATTCGTTCCATCCGACATATGGTGACGGGCCGGTGACCTCGCCACCAGATCGTGGGGGAAACGTCGCACGGCGTGCTTGTGACGTTTGGATGGCAACCTGGACTGTAGCGCTTCATCGCGCCTGACATAGCGAAACCGCGCGACGGCCGCACGAAGCCTCGAGAAAATTTTCCGCTCAGGGGATTTTCGCGGCGGAGACGTGCGGCGGGACCGCGGCGGAGACGAACTCGGTCGCCTCCAGCACGCCCACGCCGAGCGGCGTCGGGATCGAGACGCGGAACGGGACCATCAGGCGGGTGCCGGCGATCGGCACCAGCCAGGTTTCCATGTCGCGCTGGGCGGCGAGATACTTGATCGCCCGACGTGACGGGATATAGCCGGCGATCGGCACGAAATAGAGGGAGCACACGACCGCGGGGCCGGCATAGCCCTTCTCGGCCTTGACGGTGTCCATGCGCTTGTAGGCGAGCTTGAGATCGTAGCGCATGCGGCCGTCGAACACCGAGGCCCTATGGTTGCACGCCGTCGGCGCGAGCAGGTCACCGGCGCCGACCACATGGGTGAACGTGCTCGACATCGGATCCATGACGCCGCGCCGGTGCGCCTCCGTGACCGGGAGGCGGTCGGGCTGCGGCGGGCTCGGCGGCTCGATGGAAAAATCCCTCACGTTGCCGGCCGCGAGCGTGATGCGCAGATGCTCGGTGTACTTGTCGGTCGTGATGGTCGACGCGTAGGTCGCCGGCAGGAGGTTGCCGTGGCTCACCCGACCGCGCGCCGCGGTGGTGCCCTCGCCGTTCGCAAACATGCGCAGCAGCCCGGTGGTCTTGCCGCTGGCGGTCGCGACGTACTGGTCGTCGCCGATGTCGATCGTCCAGTTGCCACGGCCGATCGGCAGCCCCGCCAGCGTCGCGACATAACGCGCTTCGAGCCTGCCCTGGGCGTGCGCGCCGCCCGTCAGCGCGCACAGTGCCGGCGCGGCAAACGCCACCGCGGCCACAACCCGAAGCCCGACGAGACGCGTCGACACGATTACTGATCCTTCACCCCGCCGAACCCGGCACGGTCGGCCCGATCGAACATGTTTGGCCGGGCCGGCGCTCGCGCAAGGGTCGGCACGGTATTTCTGTCCGCGCGGAATGCGTCCTTTATGTGATCCGGCCACGGCTACCGGCCACCAGTCCCGGCCATGGCGGCAACGGATGTTCCGCGATAACATTTTGCAAACGATCGGAGAGACCCGCATGCCCACCGTATGCCTGCTGCTGCAGCGGATGACGGCCGCCGCAGCCTTCGCTGCCGTCGTCATGCTCGCCGCCATCGTGCATCCCGGCATCGCCGCGGCAGACGGCGCGCTCGCGGTCGGCGAGCCCGCAGACGTTGCCGAGGAAGGTTACGCCTACGGTTTCGCGATCAACCAGACGAGTGCCGATGTCGCGGGCGCGGCCGCGCTGCGCGACTGCAAGACGGAATCGCCCGGGGTCGACAAGCGTGCGCAGGCGCTGTGCAAGGTGGTGCAGACGTTCCGCAACCAGTGCTTCGCGGTCGCGATGGACCCGAAGGACGCCACCCCGGGCGCCGGCTGGGCGGTGGCGGACGACAGGGCTGCGGCCGGGCGCAACGCGCTCGCCAAATGCCAGGACACCGCCGGCGCCGGCCGGCGCGAGTTCTGCAAGGTCACCCATACCGACTGCGACGGCAGCGCCAAGTAACAGGTCGAGCAATCAACCTCTTGGCCGGCAACCTCTTGACCGACCTGCCGGAGTCGGGCCGCGGGCGGGCTCGCCCGCAACCTGGGCTCGCCCGCACCTGGCTCGCCCGCAACCTGTT
>CAVPGG010000185.1:0-5582 GCA_963703755.1 uncultured Pseudomonadota bacterium | reverse complement strand
CGTGTATGCCGGCTTCGTTCGGCGTATTGCTGAAGGCGACGGCGGCGATAGCCGGGGTGGATGACATACTGCAGGTTCGGCTGGATCGCCCAGTTGTTGTCCAGGTGAAACTGATAAGTGAGCTCGATCGCCGCCTCGAAATCGCGGATCGGCATCGGCACGCCGGTCAATGCCACGATGTCGCGATCGGCCGCAGCCGCGCGCGGGGAGATCCGGCCATAGGCGATGCCAAGTCCAGCCATGTCGTCGGGCCGCGACGCGAACGGACCTTTGAACGTAAAGCCGCCATCCACGTAAAGGTCGATCGGATTGCGATCGCTGGGCGCCGTGGAGATGCGTAGGAATGCGCTCAGGCCGCGGTCCTGGCTGCCGGGCACGCGCCACAGCATCTGGTCGATCATGCCGTAGACCGAATAGTTGCCGGTGTGCATCAGCGGGGCGCCGCCCGATGCGGCGAGCAGCCCGCCGGTCGTGTCGAAGCGCTGGTCCGCGAACAGGGCCGTGTGCAGCCAAGCGCCGACCTTGATGGTGCCGGGCAGTCCCGCGTTGCTTGCGTCGTGAGAGCTCGTGCCGCCGTATGACCCCTCTCCCTCCTGGTGGGGATTGCCGCGGCGGGCCGCGTCGGCCGAACCCTGGTTGTACGCGTAGGCAACCTCGGCGATGAGCAGCGGCGGGTCGTTGACGCGGAACGCAAGGCCGAAGGGATCGCGGTCGATGGGCGTTCCCGGCCCGGGTCCGGCGGGGTCACCGTTGAATATCGCGGCGCGCACGGTGAGTTGATCGGTCGGGGTCAAGGTCAGGCGAATTGCCGGCGTGGCCTCCGGATAGGCCGGGCCTCCGCTCGGGAGATCCTGGGCGGTGAGCACCGGCCAGCCGAAGGTGGAATTCACGAACAGAGCGGCATTCTGGCTGACCAGGAATTCCTGGGCGGCGGAAAACTGGCCGACCCGCAAGTTGGCGAGGCTGCCGAACTTCTGCTCGATCCAGAGATTGAACACGCGAAGCGAAGGCGCAGCCTCGATCCCGCTGACGGTCATCAGGTTGTCGAGATTGGCGGCGCCGAACTCGCTGCCGTGGATCGCATGAATGCTGGCGTGGACGGCCGCACCGGACCAATCGGCGAGCTTTTCGATATCTCCGTCGATAATGATCCCGAAGCGACCGTCGTAGCCGATGCCCCGCTGCACTCCGCCGCTCGGGTTGGCAAAAGCATCGCCGTAATACGTGAACGTGAACGTCAGCCCGGCCTGCTCGAGCCGCGAGCGCCATCCGCCGACATCAGTCATCTGGCGCAGGAGCTGAGGCAGCGAGGGTTGGGTGGTCGCGGCGTCGACGGCGCTTTGCGCCGATGCGGGCAGCGCCAGGGGCAGCCCGAGCGCAGAGCCCACCAGGATCATTCGGTGCAGCCACCGATCCATTGATCCCCCACCCGCTCGGTGGCGCGAGCGCCAACGAGGCCGCCTCGTACCGGCGCCGATCGCGGCCGAAGCGATCACCTTCCCGGCAGCATGCGCGCCATCACGCGATCACGGTACACGAATAGGTGCACCAACGCCGCGAGGACATGCAGCCCGACGAAGACGAGCAGCGTCCATTCGAGCGTCTGGTGCCAGCGGCCGATCGCGCTTGCGACCGGCGAGTTCGGCCCGGCCAGCATCGGCAGATCGACGATCCCGAACTGACGGAGGTCCATCCGCGCATGGTGGCGAAGAACCAGCCGGATATCGTGACCGCGAAGACGAGAAGGTAGAGCAGCCAGTGCACGGCCTCCGACGAAAGCCGCTGCCAGGATGGCAGCGAGCTCTCGGGCGCGACCGGATGGGCCACGCGCCAAAAGAAGCGCGCACTCATCAGGGTGAGGATGGTCACGCCGAACGAGACATGAAACATCATGCCGGTTCCGGGCTGCATGCCGCGATGAATATCCGGCATCAGCCAACCGATGAAATATTGGACGATCAGCAATCCGACGACCAGCCAGTGAAAGAACTTCGCGGGGACGCCGTACTGAAGCTCTTTCGCCACGCTTTCTCCCGCCGGAAAATTGCTCGAGCCCGCGCTGGCGGGCTCATCCGGCCGAACGTGTACATCGGAGCAGAGGCGGCGGTCCAGTGCGCGGCGCGCACCCTGCCGCTATTTCTAGTGCGTCGCGCTCTTCCACGCCTCGCCGAGCTCGCGCGACCAATGCGCCTCGATCTGTCTGATCACGTCGTCCGGCAATGGCACGTAGTCGAGCGCCCTCGCCTGCTCCTGTCCCTTGCGCAATGCCCAGTCGAGAAAAGCCAGAGCCCGATGGTTCTCGTCTGCCGCACGGTCCTTGCGCAGCAGCATGTAGGTCGCCGCCGTGATCGGCCAGCTCTTGTCGCCGGGCTGGTCGGTGATAATCAGGTAGAAGTCCTTCACCTTGGTGAAATCGGCGTTGGCGGCCGCGGCCTGGAAGGCGTCGAGGCTCGGCGCGACGCGCTTGCCCGCCTTGTTGATCATGTCGGTGTAGATGAGATGATTCTGGGTGACGTAGGCGTATTCGACATAGCCGATCGCGCCGTCGATGCGTTGGACCGTGGCGGCAACGCCGGCGTTCCCCTGCCCGACCGCGCCGGTCGGCCAGCTCACCAGCGTGCCGGCGCCGACGTGGCTTTTCCAGTCCGCACTCACCTTCGACAGGTAGTCGGCGAAGTTGAAGGTCGTGCCGGAGGCGTCCGAGCGATGCACTGGCGTGATCGCGAGATGCGGCAGCGTCACGTCCGGATTGAGCTTCTTGATCGTCGGGTCGTCCCATTGCTTGATCTTGCCGAGGAAGACGTTGGCGAGCGTCGCGCCATCGAGCACGATCTCGCCGGGTTTGACGCCCGCGAGATGGACGATCGGCGTGATCGAGATGATCACCTGGGGAAACTGCACCAGCCCTTTCTTCGCCAGGTCGTCCGGCTTGAGCGGCATGTCGGTGTTGGCGAAGAGCACGATGCGCGACTCGATGTTGCGGATGCCGCTGCCCGAGCCGACCGGCTGATACGTGATGGTGTCGCCGCTGTCCTTGGCGTACCGCTCGGCCCACTTCGCCAGCAGCGGATAGATCGCGGTCCCGCCCGCCCCCGTGAGGTTTGCGGCATAGACGTTGGTGGCAAATGCCGCGGCGGCGATGGCCGCAACGAGATGCTTTTGCATGACGTGCCTCCCGCTCGATCGGCCGCGCGGGCCATGGCCCCGGGCCTTCACGGAGGCAACTTCAAGGAGGGTTTTATTTCAAAACGATGACAGCACGCGCGGTTTGCGAGGGCCTCGCACCAGGTTCGGCGGGCTTGGCGAGCTGCGGTATTATGCCACTTCCCTTGCGTCTCGAGGGCGCGTCCTGCGCAAAGACGCCGATCCCCGCGCGGCGCACGCCGCGCGGGGATTTCTGTCGACGCGCCCTGCGCTCAGGTCGCCTTGCCGAGCCGGTCGAAGCGCGCCTTCTGCTCGTCGCTCAGCGAACCGTAGAACTTGTTGAGCACGGGCCGCACGGTCTCGATCGCCTGCAGCATGCCCTTGAGCCGCCGCTCCATGGCAACGACACGCCCGGGCGGGGTCAACTCCTGCCCGGTCGGGCAATCAGCGCTGAGAATCCTGGCGGATTGCGCCGACGCGTCGTTGAGCGCCTTGAGGTCGGCGTCCTGCGCAGCGGTCAGGTTGAGCGACTGCTGGATGCGTGCGACCGGCAGGTTGCCGACGGAGGGCGACCGCGCATTGCCGCACAGGTTCGCGACGTCCGGCTTCGGCGCGCCCGCGAATGCGTTCTGGTCGAGCGCGTTGAACCGCTCTTTCTGCTCGTCGCTCAGCGCGCCGTAGAACTTGTCGAGCGCCGGGCGCACCGTCTCGACCGCCTGCAGCATCGCCTGGACGCGCACATGCATGGCGGCCAGCCGCCCGGTCGGCGTCGCCGGCAGGTCGTTCGGGCAAGCCGCCTGGAGAATGCTCACCGCCTTGGCGGTCGCCGACCTCAGATCATTGAGCAGACCTTGCTGCGCGCCGGTCGGCTCGACCTGGCGCGCGATCTGGTCGATCGGAAAATCGGTCAGGCCCTGCGCCTGGGCGGCGCAGACTTGCGTCGCCTCGCCGCCCGCCGCCGCGTCGTTCGCGTAGGTCGAGCTCGATGCCGGCGCGCCCGCATAGGCGTACGACGTGCCGTATTCGGGCGCATAGGCGCCGTAGAGGCCCTCGAACACGTCGTCATAGGCGTACGGCCAGAACGTGTCGTACGCATCGGGCCAGAACGTGTAGTCGGCGAGGTCATCGTAGGCATACGGCCAGAACACCGGTCCGACGAAACCGAGCACGAAGCCGAAATGACGATGGTGGTGGCGATCCCAGTCGCGCACGAAGCCCGACTGCGCGAAGCGCCCGCGGAAGGTCGAGCGCGCGAAGTTGCGCCCAGCCGGATCGCGCGCCGCGAGATTGGTCAACGCCGCGTTGCGCAGGATGCGGTTGTTGCGCGCACCGCGCGCGAGGGCGCCGGTCTGCGCCGGCGCCGCGCCGACGGTGCTGGCCGGGCCGCGCCCGCGCAGCCGATCGGCGGCGGTGCCGGTCGCGTTGATGCGCGGCGCGTTCGCCGGCGTCAGCGTGTGACGGGTGAGATCGCGAGGGTTGGTGCCGTGCGCAAACGTGCGCGCCGCATTGCCGCGCGAGAAGGTGGGCGCCGCGCGAGGGGCCGCAAAGCGCGGCGACATGCGCGGACTTGCGATACGCGGTGCTGCGGGCCGCGCCGCGAAATGCGGTGCGGCGATGTGCGGAGCCATTCGTGGCGCGGCGATCCGCGCCGCCGGCGCGGAGAAATGCGGCGCGGAGAAATGCGGCGCTGCGATATGCGCGGCAGGTGCCGAGATATGCGGTGCGGGTGCCGATACGTGCGGCGCCGCCGCCGCATGTGGCGCGCCGCCGCCACCACCACCACGTCGCACTTGCGCATCCGCCGGGATGGCCAAAGCCGTCGACGCCAGTAGAAGCGCCGCGACGGCACTGAAATGTTTGCTGCACATGATGAAGCCTCCACGTCGCCACTCCTGAAACGCGGCGGGGGGCCAAAGGGTTTCATCCTGCGACACCGTCGCCGCACGCGTGTGTGTCAAGCTGTCAAATTGTTCATGCGGATTCGTGCGAGCGCTTTCGCGCCGACGCACTCAGATGTGCTTCGGCGTCTCGCGCGAAAGTCCCTTGACGGCGAGATCGTCCAGGTACGCCTGCCAGTAGCGCGCCTGGTTGCGGCCGAGATCGAGGAAATAGTCCCAGCTATAGATGCCGGTCGAATGCATGTCGTCGAACACGAGCCGCACCGCGTAGTTGCCGACCGGCTGCACCTCGAGCACCAGCACGTTGCGCTTGCCCGGCACCGTCTTGCGCTCGTCCGGCGAATGACCTTGCACCTCGGCGCTCGGGCTCTTCACGCGCAGATACTCGGCCGGCAGCTCGAAATGCTCGCCATTGTCGAACGTCACGATGAGCGCGGCACGGTCGCGCCGCAGCTTGATCTCGGTCGGCCAGGCAGAGGTCGGCATGACGGGGTTCCGGAGCATTGCGCGAGATGGAAAATATGAGTGCCCTCATGCCCT
>CAVPGG010000184.1:0-36416 GCA_963703755.1 uncultured Pseudomonadota bacterium | reverse complement strand
GCTGTGGGTGAACTTGCCGAGCGGCATGCCGAACTCGTCCTTGTCGCTCGCGAGCTCGATGCGGTTCTCGATATTGGGCATCTCCTCGCCGAAGGCGGTCATGCGGGAGAGCCCGCGCTTGGCCTTTTTCATGAAGTCGACGAGCGCGGGGCCGAACAGGTCGCCCCGCGCGTTGGCAAAGCCGCCGAGATCGCTCGTCTTCTGCGCGGCACCGGCGACGATGAAGGTCGAGCCGAACGCGCCTTTACCCTTGTGGGTCAGCTTGTCGTAGCGGTCATAGGAGAAGTACTGGGCGCCGATCGTGCCCATGTGGTTCTGGATGTCCTCATCGAACATCGCAAACGTGCCCGACGCGAAATGCGCCATCATGTACTTGCCCAGCAGCCCGCTCTTGTTGGCGAGGCCGTTCGGATGCTTGTCGGTCGCCGAGTTGAGCATGAGGCGCGGGTTCTGCGCGGCCCAAGCCGCGAGCACGACGACGCTCGCCTCCTGCACCTGTTTCTCCTTCTTGGCATCGTAGTATTCGACGCCCGTCACCTTGTTGCCGGCCGCGTTGGTGAGCACGCGCGTCACGGTCGAGAGCGGGCGCACCTCGGCGCCGGCCTTCTTGGCGTCGCCCAGATACGTCACCAGCGGGTTGGCGAGCGCGCCGATCGGGCAGCCGACGTGGCACCAGCCGTCATAGAGGCAGGCGGGGCGGCCCTTGTACTCCGTCGAGTTCATGCCGACCGCGGCGGGCGTCATCTTGATGCCGACGGCCTCGAAACCCTTGAGCCAGACCTGGCCGTTCTTGAACGTCTTCATCGGCGGCATCGGATAGGGCTTGCCCGGCGGGCGCCAGCGCTCTTCCGCTTTGGCGTCGCCCGAGACGCCGACATCATCGGCCACGCGATCGTAGAAGGGCGCGACGTCGGCGTAGTTGATCGGCCAGTCGAGCCCGCGGCCATGCTCGCTTTTGACTTTGAAGTCGTTGGGCATCAGCCGGGGGAAATTGGCGAAATAGTGCAGCGCCGCGCCGCCGACGCCCCATCCGGCCTGATAGACGTAGCCATACGGATTCTTTCCCTGAAGCAGGAACGGCGCGCCCGCCGGCTTCAACCGGCGGCCCCAGAAGTCCGAGCTGATCAGGTCGGTGAGCTGCCAATCCGGCCCGCTCTCGAGCAGGACGACTTTCTTGCCGGCCCGGGCCAGTACCGCCGCATAGGTCGAGCCCGATGCGCCGGCGCCGATGATGACGACATCCACCTTCTCGTGCGTTGCCATGGTCTCACCACTTCCTGGTCGGCGCGATATGGGCCATGTAGGGAATGTCGAGCGACGCATAGCCCGCCATGGTGCCGTAGACCACGTCGACCGCATCGCTGCGCATAACGAAATAGACGAAGCCGCCGGGCGGGCCCTTCCATCCGTCGATCTTGTTCTGGCGCATGGCATCGACGAAGTCATGTTGCGTGGCCGCGTCGAGCTGCGCGAACGGCTTGCCGTGCTTGGCGGTGCTCGCATTGTTGATGGCGCCGATCGCGGCGCGATAGAAATTGGCATAGGGCGGCTTGATGTTGAGGATGCGCGCCTCGAGCAGCGCTTCTTCGGCCGGGATCGAGAGCTGCTGGTCGATGAAGTTGGCGATGCCCTGCGCCCGCGCGCCGGGCACCAATGTCTCGCCGACCGCCTCGATGGTCGCGGCCTCGTCCGGCTTGAGCGTGCGCAGCGGCACGCCCTCGGCGCGCGCCTGCGCCGGCGTGAGCAGCACCTGCGCGCCGCCGACCGTGAAGGCGAGCGCGCCGGCGCTTGCGCCCTTCATGAAGGCGCGCCGTTCGACGGCGTCCATGGTGTCCTCCCTTGCGGCGCGTTGGCGCGCGGATACCGTTGTGTGTCACGGGTTGGGCGAAGTGAACGCCAAGCGGGGGGATGAATCAAGCGGGGCCGCCAGGGCTGTTGGCAGCAAGTCAAGTTGTCCGGTTTTGGTAGCACATCAGTTGTCCGCTTCTTGGTTTGCGCTCGGGCCGGGTTGGAAGCGGTGGACGCTCCGGCCGAGAAGTTGGTTAGGCGGGCAGAGCGTTTGAGCGCTTCTGCTGTTTGATTTGTTTCTTTGTTCGACCCGGGGGCCGTTTCTTCGTCCCGACCCGCACTGGAGACGGGACGCCGCGCGCAGCCGCCGTCAAGGTTGGCCGTCGCTGAGGCAGCGCCGCGATCTCGTGTGTTTCCAGGCCGCGCCTCGTCGCATCGTCCATCGTCACCACCAAGTCGAGCGGCGGCTGGCCCGCAAGCCACGCGAAGCGGCTCGCGTCCTGGTGCAACATCATGCCCGCGCATGGCTTGCGCTCGCGCTTGCGCCGGTGTGCCCCACGCCGCCCCGCCCGCTCCACCAGGCCGGCTGTATGCAGCTGCTTCTTCGTCCACGTATAGCCCCAGCGGAACGCATGGTGGCGCCGCAAATGCTCGTGGAAATGGCTCACGTTCCAACCCGGGTACTCCCCCCGATACAACGCCAGCATCCAATCCCTGGCGTCGGCAGGTACCCGCTTTGGCGACGGCTTGCCGAGCCGGCGGTCGACCAGTCCGGCCACCCCCTCCTCATCGTAACGGTCGCGATATCGCCGGAACTGCCGCTCCGACATTCCCAGTAGCTCGCCCGCCTCCATCATCGATAGCTCCCCCGCCTCCCAGCGGCTCAACACATCCCGAAATTTCTGCATCCTGCGGTCCTGTAGCCACGCTGCCCGGTTCATCTGCCCTGCTCCCTGCAGGGCCAGAAAACCGGACAACTCGTGTGCTACCTAACCCGGACAACTCGTCTGCTTACGACAGCGGGGCCGCCAGGGCTTGCCGGCGCCGCAAAGCATCCGATAATGGCCACAGCGAACAAGGGAGGATGTCCGTGAAGCTGCTCTGGTTTCACCTGATGCCCTATACGGAGCTGCCCGCCGATTTCCGCGACAAGCATCCGTCGATCTGGGTCGACATCCATTCCTCGCTGTTCGACCCGAAGCGCGCCCACCTCATGTACAACGACTTCATGGACGAGCTCGAGTACGCGGCGGAATGCGGGTTCGATGCCGTCTGCGTCAACGAGCACCACTCGAACGGCTACGGCCTGATGCCGTCGCCCAACCTCATCGCGACGGCGCTCGCGCGGCGCACCACCGACACGGCGATCTGCGTGCTCGGCAACTCGCTTGCCCTCTACAACCCGCCGACCCGCGTCGCCGAAGAGTTCGCGATGATCGACTGCATCTCGGGCGGGCGGCTGATCGCGGGCTTCCCGGTCGGCACGCCGATGGACACCTGCTTCGCCTACGGGCAGAACCCGAGCATGCTGCGCGAGCGCTATCACGAGGCGCACGACCTCGTCATGCGCGCCTGGACCGAGCGCGATACCTTTGCGTTCAACGGCCGGTTCAATCAGCAGCGCTACGTCAACATCTGGCCGCGGCCGATCCAGACGCCGCATCCGCCGGTGTGAATTCCGGGCGGCGGCTCGGTCGAGACCTGGCAATGGTGTGCCGCTAAGGACTACGTCTACTGCTACCTCTCCTACTACGGCTACAAGGCCGGCCGAGCCACCATGGAGGGTTTTTGGAACGAGATGGCGCGGCTCGGCAAGGACCGCAATCCGTACCGGGCGGGCTTTTTGCAATTCGTCGGCGTCGGCGAGAGCCGCGCGCAGGCGCTGGAGCTCTACGCCGAGGCGGCTGAGTATTTCTACGGCCGCTGCCTGCACGTCGGCGCGGCGTTCGCCCAGCCGCCCGGCTATGTGAGCGAGGCGACGCAGCGCGCCGGCATCGAGAGCCAGATTGCGCGCGCCGCCGGCACCGCACCGCCGCGCTACGAGGACAAGTTCAAGCTGCTCGCCCACGAGATGAACGACATCGTCGAGCGCGGCTACGTCATCGTCGGCTCGCCCGACGAGGTCGCCGAGCAGCTGCGCGAGGTCGCGCGCGACCTCAACGTCGGCCACCTGATGCTGCTCCTGCAGTTCGGCAACATGAGCAAGGAGCTGACCCGCTACAACACCAAGCTCTTCGCCGAGCGCGTGCTGCCGCAGATGCGCGACCTGTTCGCCGACTGGGAGGATCGCTGGTGGCCGCAGCCGATGCCCGCCGCTGATCGCGCGGCGGTGACGCCATTTCACCCGCATGTCACCGCGGCCGAATAGGCCATCTCCCCGTCATGCCCGGGCTTGTCCCGGGCATCCACGTCTTCCGGCCAAGCAAGAAAGACGTGGATGGCCGGGGACAAGCCCGGCCATGACGAGTGAAGGCTGCTCACCATGAGTGACCCCCACACCACCACCGTCGAGATCAACGGCTCGCCGTGCCGCGTCTGGCGCATGGGGAGCGGGCCGAGGCTCGGCTTCATCGCCGGCTTCGGCGGCCTGCCGCGCGCAATTCCTTTTCTCGACCGGCTGGCGGCGCGCCGCACGGTGATCGTGCCCTCGCTCCCGGGCTTTCCGGGCGCGCTCGGCCACACCGTGCTCGACAATCATCTCGACTGGGTGCTGGCGGTGCGCCAATTGCTGAACGCAGCGGAGCTCGATGGCGCCGATCTTGCCGGCAGCTCGGTTGGCGCGTCGTTCGCGGCCGAGATGGCGGCGATCTGGCCCGGCATGGTGCGCCGGCTCGCGCTCATCGCGCCGCTCGGTCTGTTCGACGAAAAGGACCCGCCGACCGATCCGTGGGCGCAGCGCGGCGATGCGGTGGCGGGGCTGATGTGCGCCGAGCCGGAGAACTGGGAACGCCTCAAGGCGCCGCCGGCCGGCGCCAACTCGCCCGCATGGCCGATCGAGCAGGTGCGCGCCAACGAGGCCGCGGCGCGCGCCTTCTGGCCGCTCGGCAACACCCGCCTGGAGAAGCGCCTGCCGCTGATCACGGCGCCGACGCTCCTGCTGTGGGGCGATCAGGATCGCATCATGCCGCGCAGCTACGCGGCCCGCATCGCCGGCGCCATCAAGGCCCCGACGAAGACCACCGTCATCCCGGCGGCCGGCCATCTCGCCGAGCTCGACCAGCCCGATGCGGTCGCCGCCGCAATCCTTGAATGGGTGGATGAGAGGTAGTTCCGCTCGTCGACATTGCGGCTTTCCGGAACCGCCATGTTTTTGCGCAATCGCAATCAATCCTCGACAACAGCGTCGAACAGCGGCTAGCGTGAGTGCCTCTTGAGACGACGTGGGTCGCAGCCCGCCAAGTCGGGGCGTGCCACCGTCTTTTCGCTCACCGTACAACCTGCGCTGGATGCAACGGGCCCGATGCGGAAGTTCCTGCTCCTGCTGATCAAGCCGTCGCACTACGACGACGACGGCTACGTGATCCGGTGGTGGCGAACCATGATTCCGTCGAACTCGCTCGCCGCGCTCTACGGCATTGCGGCGGATTGCGCGGAGCGGCGCGTCCTCGGTCCGGACGTCGACATAGAAATCGAGGTGATCGACGAGACCAATACCCGCGTCGATGTGCCGGCGCTCATCGCCCGCTTTCGCCGTCACGATGGTCTTGGCCTGGTTGCGCTCGTCGGCGTCCAGTCGAACCAGTATCCGCGCGCCCTCGACATTGCGCGGCCGTTCCGGGCTGCCGGCGTTGCGGTCGCCATCGGCGGCTTCCACGTGTCGGGATGCCTGTCGATGCTGGACGGTCGCGCGGTCGAGCTCGACGCTTGCCGCGACATGGGCGTCGCCATGTTCGCGGGCGAGGTCGAGGGCCGGCTCGATATGCTGCTGCGCGACGCGGCCGCGGGCCGGCTCGCGCCGCTTTACGACTTCATGAAGGACTTGCCGGAGATGCAGGGCGCGCCCGTACCCTTCCTCCCGAAGCAGAACATAGCGCGCACGGTCGGCATCAGCACGAGTTTCGACGCAGGTCGCGGCTGCCCGTACCAGTGCTCGTTCTGCACCATCATCAACGTGCAGGGCCGCAAGTCGCGCTACCGTTCGGCGGATGACGTGGAGCATCTCGTGCGCCTCAACTGGGCGCAAGGCATCGACAGGTTTTTCATCACCGACGACAATTTTGCCCGCAACAGGGAGTGGGAGTCGATCTTCGATCGCCTGATCAAGCTGCGCGAGCAGGACGGGATTCCGCTCGGCATGCTGATCCAGGTCGACGCGCTGTGCCACAAAATTCCGAACTTCATCGAAAAGGCGAAACGCGCCGGCGTCACGCGGGTTTTCATCGGATTGGAGAACATCAACCCAGAAAACCTGGCGGGCGCAAAAAAGCGCCAGAACAAGATCACCGAGTATCGCAAGATGCTTCTCGCCTGGAAGCTGCAGGGCATCATGACGCTCGCCGGATACATTCTGGGCTTTCCCGCCGACACGCCCGAGACGATCAGGCGCGATATAGCGATCATCCAGAAGGAATTGCCGCTCGATATTCTCGAGTTCTTCAACCTGACGCCGCTGCCGGGGTCGGAGGATCACCAGAATCCTCTGGCGCAACGGCACCGCAATGGACCCGGACCTCAACCGGTACGACACCGAGCACGTCACCGCGCCACATTCGAAGATGAGCAAGGCGGAGTGGGACGCGATCTACCGGGAGGCCTGGTCGCTCTATTACACGCCGGAGCACATGGTGACGCTCCTGCGGCGCGCGGCCGCGACCGGCGTGTGGATGACCAGCGTCGTGAAGCTGTTGATCACGTTCTCGACCGCGGTTCGCGTCGAAAACGTGCATCCGCTCCAGAGCGGGATTTTGCGCCTCATCCACCCCTCGGAGCGTCAATTCGGCCTGCCCCGCGAAAGCGCGTGGCTGCTCTACCCGCGTTACCTCGGGCAAACGCTCGTGAAGGTCGTCAAGACCGCCTGGACCGTCCTGTGGGTGCTGTCGGCCAAACGGCGCATCTTGCGCGACCCGAACTATCGCAATTACACGGACCTCGCGCTGACGCCGGTGCGCGACGATGACGACGAGTCGACGCTCGATCTTCTCACCAAGACCACCGGGGCCAAGGCCGCCATCGATCATCAGAACAAGGTGAAGGCGTTGACCCGCTCCGCCGCAGTCACGGTTTGACAGAAAAGCCGGACGACCGTCATCCCGGCGGCCGGCCATCGCGCCGAGCTCGACCAGCCCGATGCGGTCGCCGCCGCAATCCTTGAATGGGTGGATGAGAAGTAGCTCGGGACACCGGCGACCGACCATGCCCCTCGACGCGGACGCGCAGACGCTCATCGACATGATCCACGCGGCCGGCCGGCCGCCGTTCGAGACGCTGACGCCCGCGCAGGCGCGCGCGGCGTTCCGGGCCGGGCGCGCCGCCGTGACGCCGCCGCCGCAGGAGGTTGCCGAGGTGTGCGACCTCACGTGCCCGGGCCCGCGCGGCGATATTGCGCTGCGCGCCTATCGGCCGCTCGGCACGGCGGCAACCGACGTGCTCCCGGCGCTCGTTCATTTCCACGGCGGCGGCTGGCTGCTCGGCGACCTCAATTCGCACGACTTCATCTGCCGCCATTACGCCAACGCGGCGCGCTGCCGCGTCGTCTCGGTCGACTATCCGCTCGCGCCCGAGCACAAGTTTCCGGCGGCGGTCGACGACAGCGCGGCGGCGACGCGGTGGATCATCGGCGCGGCGGCCGCGCTCGGCATCGATCCGGCGCGCGTCGCGGTGGGCGGCGATTCCGCCGGCGGCAATCTGGCGGCTGTGCTCTCACTCATGTCGCGCGACCGCGACCTGCCGCCGCTCGCGTTCCAGCTGCTCGTCTATCCGGCCACCGACATGACGATGACGCTGCCGTCGTCGCGGCACGCCGACGTCGAAATCGTCACCACGACGACGATGAAATGGTTCATCGACCACTACGTGCGCGGCCCGCGCGATCTCACCGACTGGCGCGCCTCGCCGCTGCGCGCCGCCGACCTCGCCGGCACCGCGCCCGCGCTCGTGCTCACCTGCACGTACGATCCGCTGCACGACGAGGGCCTCGCCTACGCGCGCCGCCTCGAGCAGGACGGCGTGCGCTTGACGCATCTGCACTTCGCCGACCAGATGCACGGGTTCCTCAGCCACGGCAGGATCGTGCGCGCCGGCAACACCGCCCTCGACATGGCGGCCGCGGCGCTGCGGCGGGCGCTGCGGGGGGCGTGAGGGTCAAAAACCGATCCCTCATGGTGAGGAGCGACGCGCAGCGTCGCGTCTCGAACCATGGGCCACGAAACGACATAGCACCGCTTGCGCCTGCGGCCCATCCTTCGAGACGCGTCGCTGAGCGACGCTCCTCAGGATGAGGAGTCGACCTTTGCCGGCAGCAATCCGGCTACTTCTCCGGCAACGCCAACCTTATATGCAGCTCGCGCAATTGCTTCAGCGTCACCTCCGAGGGCGCGCCCATCAACAGATCCTCGGCGCGCTGGTTCATCGGAAAGAGCACCACCTCGCGCAGGTTCTCCTCGCCGCAGAGAAGCATGACGATGCGGTCGATGCCGGGCGCGATGCCGCCGTGCGGCGGGGCGCCGTAAGAGAGCGCGCGCAGCATGCCGCCGAACTTTTGCTCCAGCATGTCCTCGCCGTAGCCCGCGATCGCGAAGGCCTTCTTCATCACGTCGGGGCGGTGATTGCGGATCGCACCCGATGAAAGCTCGATGCCGTTGCAGACGATGTCGTACTGGATCGCCTTGAGACCGAGGATCCTGTCCTTGTCGGCGGCGTCGAGCGCGATGAAGTCGTCGGGCGTGGCGTTCGGCATCGAGAACGGGTTGTGCGAGAAGTCGATCTTCTTCTCCTCCTCGTTCCACTCGTACATCGGGAAGTCGACGATCCAGCAGAACTCGAAGCGGTCCTTGTCGATGAGCTTGAGCTCCTCGCCCACCTTGGTGCGCGCCGACCCCGCGAACTTGACGAACTCCTTCGGCTTGCCGGCGACGAAGAACACCGCGTCGCCGACGCCGAGGCCCAATTGCCTGCGCATCGCGTCGGTGCGCTCGACGCCGAGGTTGCGCGCGACCGGGCCGGCGCCGCCCTCCTCGCCCTCGCGCCAGAAGATGTAGCCGAGGCCCTTCTGCCCCTCGCCCTGCGCCCACGAGTTCATGCGGTCGCAGAACGCGCGGTTGCCGCCGGTCGGCGCCGGGATCGCCCACACCGCAGCGGCCTTGTCCTCGAGGATGCCGGCGAAGACCTTGAAGCCGGAGCCGCGAAAGGTCTCGCTCACGTCGGCCATCTTGATCGGGTTGCGCAGATCCGGCTTGTCGCTGCCGTAGAGGCGCAGTGCATCGGCGTAGGGAATGAGCGGAAATTTCGCCGTCACCGGCTTGCCGCCGGCGAATTCCTCGAACACGCCGCGCATCACCGGCTCGACCGCCGCGAACACGTCTTCCTGGGTGACGAAGCTCATCTCGACGTCGAGCTGGTAGAACTCGCCGGGCGAGCGGTCGGCACGCGCGTCCTCGTCACGAAAGCACGGCGCGATCTGGAAATATCGGTCGAAACCCGAGATCATGATCAGCTGCTTGAACTGCTGCGGCGCCTGCGGCAGCGCGTAGAACTTGCCGGGATGAATGCGCGACGGCACGAGGAAGTCGCGCGCGCCCTCAGGCGAGGACGCAGTGAGGATCGGCGTCTGGAACTCGAAGAAGCCGCCCTCCTTCATGCGCCGGCGGATCGAGTCGATGATCTGCCCGCGCTTGATGATGTTCGCGTGCAGCCGCTCGCGGCGCAGGTCGAGGAAGCGATATTTGAGGCGGATGTCCTCGGGATATTCCTGGTCGCCGAACACCGGCAGCGGCAGCTCGCCGGCGGGGCCCAGCACCTCGATCTCGCTGATGTAGACCTCGACCTCGCCGGTCGGCAGGTCGGGATTGACCGTGCCCGCTGGGCGCGCGCGCACCTTGCCGTCGATGCGCACCACCCATTCGGCGCGCAGCTTCTCGGCGGTCTTGAAGGCGGGCGAATCCGGGTCGGCCACGACCTGGGCGAGGCCGTAGTGGTCGCGCAAGTCGATGAACAGCACGCCGCCATGGTCGCGGATGCGATGGCACCAGCCCGAGAGACGAACCTCGTGGCCGATGTCGCTCGCGCGAAGCTCGCCGCATTTATGGGTGCGGTATTGGTGCATGGCGGACCTTCTTGGAGCCAGGAAAAACGGGGCCGAATCCGGGGCAGATCGGGGCGGCCGCGGCGGTGCGGAAGGTGCATGGACCCCTTGGTTTGTCAAGGAATCCCCCCCTCTCGACAGCCTCTCGACAGCGCCCGCGTCGATCTTCACAGTCCTGCGCAGGAAGGACGGATGCAAAATGCCGGAACAGATGACCACCGCCGAGGCCGTCGTGGCCGCGCTGATCGCGCATGGCGTCGAGACCGTCTACGCGCTGCCGGGCATCCAGAACGACCACCTGTTCGATGCGCTGTACCGGGCGCAGAACCGCGTCCGCACCATCCATACGCGGCACGAGCAGGGCTCGGCCTACATGGCGCTCGGCGCCGCGCTGGCGACCGGCAAGCCGCAGGCTTTTGCGGTGGTGCCGGGCCCTGGCCTGCTCAATGCATCGGCCGCTTTGCTCACCGCCTATTCGATGAACGCGCCCGTGCTGGCGCTGACCGGCGAATTCCCGAGCGCGACATCGGCCGCCACCTCGGCCACCTGCACGAGCTGCGCGACCAGGCCGGCGTCATCGCGCGGCTGGTCGACCATGCGGCGCATATCCGTTCGCCCGCCGATGCGCCGCGCCTCGTCGCCGAGGCGATGCGCGCGATGGCGAGCGGCCGGCGCGGCCCGGCCGCCCTCTCCTGCGCGATCGACACCTGGGGCGCGAGCGGACCCGTGACGGCGCAGGCGCCGCTCGCGGCGTCGGATCCGGCGATCGACGAGGATGCCATACGCGACGCTGCCAAGCGGCTCGGCAACGCGAAGAACCCGCTGATCATGTGCGGCGGCGGCGCGCAGGATGCCGCGCGCGAGGTGACCGAGCTCTCCGCCCTGCTGCAGGCGCCAGTGCTCGGCTATCGCCGCGGCCGCGGCGTGCTCGACAGCCGCAATCCGCTGAGCGTGACGCTGCCGCTCGCGCATGAGCTGTGGGCGAAGGCCGACGTGGTGCTGGCGATCGGCACCCGCATGCTGATGCAGCAGCACAAGGTGTTCACGGCAGGACCATGGGGCATCGACGACGACCTCGCGGTGATCCGTATCGACGCCGATCCCGCCGAGCCCGGCCGCGTGCGCGCGCCCGCGGTCGCGCTCATCGGCGACGCCGCGCCGGTGCTGCGGCGGCTGATCGACGCCATCCCGGCGCACAACCTCAAGCGCCGCTCGCGCCGCGCCGAGATGACACGCCGCCAGGCGGCGTGGCGCCAGCGCCTCGAGGCGGCGCTCGCGCCGCAGGTCGCCTTCCTCGACGCCATGCGCGCCGAGCTGTCCGAGGACGGCATCTATGTCGACGAGGTCACGCAGGTCGGCTTCGCGGCGCGTCTCCTCTTTCCGGTCTACAAGCCGCGCACGTTCCTCTCGCCCGGCTACCAGGACAATCTCGGCTGGGGCTATGCAACCGCGCTCGGCGCCCAGCATGCGCGGCCGGATGTGCCGGTGATGTCGATCAACGGCGACGGCGGCTTCATGTTCACGGCGAACGAGATCGCGACCGCCGTGAAGCACAAGATCCCGCTCACCGCGATCGTGTTCAACGACGGCGCCTTCGGCAATGTCCGGCGCATCCAGCACGACGTCTACGGCGACCGCCAGATCGCCAGCGAGCTCGCCGATCCGGATTTCGTCCGCTTCGGCGAGAGCTTCGGCGCCGCCGCCGAGCGCGCCAAGACGCCAAAGGCGCTGGGCGCGGCACTCCGGCGCGCCTTCAAGCGGCGCGATACGCCGACGCTGATCGACGTGCCGGTCGGCGGCATGCCGAATCCGTGGAAATACATCTTCCTACCGCGCGTGCGGGGAAGTTGAGCCGTCAGATCAGTTGTTCGTCTTAAGTGCTTGCCGATGCAGCAGTATCGCGCGTTACGGCTGCGCGTTCGTCTGCTTCTTTTTCGGCTTGGGTTTCGTCTCGGTCTGCGCGGTGCCGGTTCCACGCACATTGCCCCACGGGTCGTTGCTGGTCTTCTGGTCGGGCAGCTTGTGCATCGTGGCCTTATAGTCCTGGTCGCGCTTGGCTGCCTGATCGACCTCTTCCTGCGTCGTGTACTTCTGGTTCGGCGCGATGATGTTCATTTGCGCATAGGCCGGCGCCACCAACGTCAAGACGATGGCCGCGCTCAAGATCTTCGCTCGCAAGATCTTCGCTCGCATGATCTTCGCTTGCATGGCGATCCTCCCGCTGGGCCCCGTCGGCGCACTCCCTCTCGGCGCCGAATTTATCGCGTCAGCCGAGGATCGCAAGGCAAAGCGCAGAAATCATGGCACCAATCAGGGCGCCGATCATGGCGAACTGCGGCGATCGGCGCCCTCCCATGCCGGAACGCAGACGCGGTGGCCGGAGGGCGTCGCCTCGACCAGCACCTCGACCCGATAGATCGCCGACAGCGTCGCCGGCGTGACCACCTCGGCGGGCGGCCCGACGGCGCGCAGGCCGCCCTCGGCGATCACGGCGACGCGGGTCGCGACCATCAGGGCGTGGTCGGGATCATGGGTCGACAGCACGATGCCGAACCCCTGCGTCGCGAGATCGTGGATGCGCGCCAGCACCAGCGCCTGGTTGCCGAAATCGAGGCTCGCGGTCGGCTCGTCGAGGACGAGGATCGGCGCATCTTGCGCGAGCGCGCGGGCGATCAGCGCGAGCTGGCGCTGGCCGCCGGAAATCTTCGTGTAGTCGTGCGCCGCGAGCTCGCCGATGCCGAGCCCGGCGAGCTTTTCGCGCGCGATGCGCTCGTCGGCAGCGCCCGGGCTCGCAAAGGGCTTGAGCCGCGCGGTGCGCCCCATCAACACCACGTCGAGCACCGAATACGAGAACTCGGTCACGTGCGCCTGCGGCACATAGGCGAGCCGGCGCGCGATCTCGGCGCGCGGGAGCTCGGCGAGCGGGACGCCATCGATGAGCACCGTGCCGCCGAGCGGCGGCTGCAGCCCGAGCAGGGTGCGAAACAGCGTGGTCTTGCCGGCACCGTTCGGCCCGAGCAGGCACAGCACCTCGCCGCGCCGCAGCGCGAGCGAGATGTCGCGGCCGACCAAGTGGTTCGGGTAGCCGATGGCGAGATCGCGCGCCTCGAGTTGCACGGGTCAGCCCCAGCTCTTGCGGCCGCGCGCGAGCAGCCAGAGGAAGAACGGCGCGCCGAGCACGGCCGTGAGGATGCCGAGCGGCGTCTCGACCCGCGCGAGGCTGCGCGCCACGGTGTCGACCACCAGCATGAAGGCGGCGCCGAGCAGCATCGAGGCGGGCAGCAGGCGGGAAAAGCTCGGACCGACGATCATGCGCGCCACGTGCGGAATCATCAGGCCGATCCAGCCGACCACGCCCGCAATCGCGACCACGCTCGCGGTCAGCAGCGTCGCGGCCGCGATCACGATGGCGCGCAGCCGCGTCACATCGACGCCGAGCGCGCGCGCCTCGTCGTCGCCGAGCGAGAGCACGCCGATGCGCCAGCGGTAGAGCACGAGCGGCACGAGCCCCGCGAGCACCAGCGGGACCGCGACCGCGAGGTCTGAGAACTTGATCGCCGCGAGGCTGCCGAGCAGCCAGAACGTGATCGCGGGGAGCTGGTCGTACGGGTCGGCCATGATCTTGACGAGCGAGATGCAGGCGCCGGCGAGCGCGCCGACCACGACGCCGCCGAGGACGAGCACCAGCGTGCGGTCATGCCCGCGCAGCGCGGCGGCGATGAGGTAGACGAGCGCGACGGTCGCGAGCCCGCCCGCGAAGGCGAGCGCCTCGATGCCGGCGACCGGCAGCGCCAGCAGGATGCCGGTGACGGCGCCGAGGCCGGCGCCGGTCGCGACGCCGAGAATGTCGGGCGAGACCAGCGGATTGCGAAAGAGGGTCTGGTAGGCGGCGCCGGCGCCCGACAGCGCGGCGCCGACCACGAGGCCAGCCGCGACCCGCGGCAGGCGGACGCGGCCGAACACGATCTCGCCCGCCGTCGGCGCGCCGGCGTCGTGGCCGGTCATGCGCGCGAAGGTGTCGAGCACGTCGGCGAGGTGCAGCGGATAGGGGCCGACCGCAAGCGCGAGCGCCAGCGCGGCGGCGAGGACGAGCAGGAACAGGCAAAATGCCCCGCGCCGCATGGGCTCAGCGCCCGCGCGGGGGTTGCGGGCGGCGGCCGGGAAATTCAATGTTAGGCGCCATCCTATGACTTGTCCGACGGTGCAACCCGTGAATGTTCCGATCCCCCCGATGATACGCGGCCCGCGGCAGCGCGACACGGCCGCCCGACTCCGGTAATAGAAGCGTCATGGAGCTGATTACCACGACGCGCGACCTGAGCGAGGCCTGCGGCCGCCTGGCGCGCCATCGCTACATCACGGTGGACACCGAGTTCCTGCGCGAGACCACCTACTACCCGCTGCTGTGCGTCGCCCAGCTGGCGAGCGCCGAGGAGGCCGTGGTGGTGGACACGCTGGCGGCGGGCCTCGACCTCAAGCCGTTCTACGAGTTGATGGCGAACGAGCAGGTGCTGAAGGTCTTTCACGCGGCGCGCCAGGACATCGAGATCGTCTGGCACCAGGCGAACCTGATCCCGCACCCGATCTTCGACACCCAGGTCGCCGCCATGGTGCTCGGCTATGGGGATTCGATCTCCTACGACCAGCTGGTGGCGCGCATCACCGGCGACACGCTCGACAAGTCGCACCGCTTCACCGACTGGTCGCGCCGGCCGCTCAGCCCCGCGCAGGTAAAGTACGCGATCTCCGACGTGACGCACCTGCGCGACGTGTTCGTGGCGCTCGACGCCGACCTGCACAAGCGCGGCCGCGCCGAGTGGGTCGGCGAGGAGATGGAGGTGCTCACCTCGCCCGAGACCTACCGGGCCGAGCCCGAGTCCGCGTGGGAGCGGCTCAAGACGCGCGTGCGCAAGCCCAAGGAGCTCGCGGTGCTGATGGAGATCGCGGCCTGGCGCGAGCGCGAGGCGCAGACCCGCGACGTGCCGCGCGGCCGCGTGCTCAAGGACGACGTGCTGGGCGAGATCGCGACGCAGGCGCCGACCACGATCGAGCGCCTCGCCGGGCTGCGCTCGCTGCCGCGCGGGTTCGAGCGCTCGAAATGGGGCCAGGACATCCTCGCGGCGGTCACGCGCGGGCTCGCGCGCGATCCGAAGACGCTGCCGCGCCTTGAGCGGCAGCGCGGCGGCGGCAACGGCGCCGCGACGGTCGAGCTCTTGAAGGTGCTGCTGCGCATGACCGCGGAGCAGCACGCGGTCGCCGCCAAGGTGATCGCCACGATCGACGAGCTCGAGCAGATCGCCGGCGACGACAACGCCAACGTCCCTGCCCTGCACGGCTGGCGGCGCGAGCTGTTCGGCGAGAAAGCGCTCGCCCTCAAGCACGGCAAGCTCGCGCTCGCGGTCGAGGACAATCGCGTGATCGCGCTCGATCGCACGTAAAGCGGAGCGCGCCGGCGATGCGTCGAGCTCCCGTCGTCCTTCTGCTGGCGTGCGCCGCGCTGCCGCCGGTGCGCCTCGGATGGGCACAGCCGGCGGCCAAGCCCGATGACGCGCGAACCTGCGCGACCGGCAGCGGTCAGCCCGCGATCGACGCCTGCACGCGCGCGCTGGCGTCGCGGCGCTTCACCCGCAGCGAGCTTGCGCTGCTGCACTATCGGCGCGCCATGCTGCTGCGCGATGCGAATGCATTCGACCGCGCCATCAAGGATTTCACCGCCGCCATCCACCTCAACGGCGACGCGATCCCGATGTCGGCCGATGCGTTCGACATCAGAGTGGCCCAGCGCAACGCCTACCTCAATCGCGGCCGCACCCATGCGGATCTCGACGACGACGCGGCGGCGCTGGCCGACTACGCCACGCTGCTCAAGGCCGATCCGCGCGACCGCCAGGCCTTGGCGGCGCGGGCGCGGCTGTTCGAGACGAAAGATAGATGCGATCGCGCCATCGCCGATTACGACGCGATCATCGCGCTGGACGAAAAGTCGGCGGACAGCCTGATCGGCCGCGCGCGCTGCGCCGCCAAGCTCGGCGGCCGCGACCGCGCTATCGCGGATTATCGGGCGGCGCTGGCGCTGGAGGTTCCCGATGCCGTCAAGGCCGAGATCCTGGCCGCGCTGGAGAAGCTCGGCGCGGCGCCGTAGCGCGTCACTCGTGCGCGACCGTGCAGGCGATCGGGTGGTGCTTGCGGAAGTTCAGTTCCGCGTCGGCGCGCACGCCCTCGAAATAGAGGCCGCGCGTGACATAGCGGTAGCCATCGCCCATTGGCACGAGGCGGAAATGCGCTCCCCGATGCCGCCCGGCGTAGATGTAGCCGGTGACGAGATCGCCATCGACCGTCACGGCGCGGGCGCGGACCGGATAGGTCCGCCCGTTCTCGCACGAGAGCAGGAAATCGGCCCGCACCCCGTGCGCAACCGCGCCAGTCGAGCCCGCAAAGAGTGACACAGCCGCCGCAAGGCCGACCGCACCCATCCGCCAACACATTTTCGCCATCCGAGCGTCCCCAGCGACAGCAATCACTTAACGACGGATCCGCAGACGCCACAAGAGCCAAAGTGGCGGAACCGCGTCAATTCACAAGCACCGTTGCGGCTTAACCACGGGCCCCGTTTTTCGCCACGTGTATGGCGATATTCGTTGACGGTATAGTAGTGTTAAGAATAGCTTAACGCCAGCAGGGGGGATAAAACTAAAAATCCCCATCAAGTAGCATTTGAGTACTGCGCAACCAAGGCATGTGGTGCGCGGCACGCGACCTCGTCGTCGCGCGCCGCGTTCGTGGTCATCCGTCAAGTCCAAGTGGTCAAGTGGTGGTGATACGCAATGAGTGGTCAAATCGTTGTTGCTCAGGCGACCGGTCCGCAGGGTCCGAACACTCCCCCCAAAGTCATCACGGTCGTCAAGCCTGGCGACAATCAGGCGATCACAATCCATCTCGAGGGGGCGACCAAGCTCGACCTGTCGGCGATCGCCAACGAAAACATTACCCTCGTCCATGTTGGCGACCGGCTGATCATCCTCTTCGCCAATCACGCCGAAGTCACCATCGAGCCGTTCTATTCCGACAACGGCCAGCCGCTGCCGGACGTGACCGTCGAGCTCGCGCCGGGCCGCGACGTCTCGGCGTCGCAGTTTGCCACCGACTTCCCCATCACCACCGACCAGTCGGTGCTGCCGGCCTCGGGTGGCCCGAACTCGGTGTCGTCGGGCGCGAATTTCGTGTCGTTCTCGGTCGACACCTTCACGGGCAACGGCAGCGGACTGCCGTTGCTCGGCTCGGAGCAGCCAAACGGCGCCGCGAACGGGGCCGGCAATACGGTCACGACGCCGCCGGCCGCACCGGAGGGGCTCACCGGCGCCGCGATCAACGCGACCGTATTCGAGGGCGGGCTCGTCACCGACGCCTTCAACCCAGCCGGCGGCAACAGCCAAGGCTCGGCCTTCACGGCGACCGGCACCCCCGGCTCGCTCAACGCGCTGGTGAGCTTCGGCAGCGGCGGAGCGGGCGCCGCCCCGTTCCAGTTCGTCTCGCCCGCGGCCGCCAATGCCTGGCTCGCGAGCCTCGGGCTGACCTCGCACGGCGCCGCGATCGACACCGCGACGATCAACGGCAACACGCTCGTCGCCAGCACCGATGCGGGCCAGGCGAGCCCGCACGACGTGTTCTCGCTCACCATCAACTCGGACGGCTCGTGGTCGTTCACGCTGCTCGCCCCGCTCGACAACGGCACGGGCCAGGCGAACGTCGATCTCTCCGGCCTCATCCAGGCGGTCGACGCGACCGGCCTGACGATCACGTTCGCGCACGACTTCACCATCACGGTCACCGACGACGCGCCGGTGCAGACCGCCAACACGGCCAGCGCGACCGTCGACGAAGGCGCGCTGGCGGCCGGGCCGGCGCCGGGCGGCGACCAGTTCGGCACCGGCAATGAGCTGGGCAATCCGGCCTTCACCACCACACATTCCGATACGCTGGCGAACCTGGTGTCGTTCGGCGCCGACGGCGCCGCCACCCAGACGATCGCCAATGTCGTCGAGGCCGCCGGCTTCCAGTTCGCGGTGACGAACGGCGCCACGCACGACTTCGGCGTCACGTCGCACGGCGCCGAGGTCAACTTCGTCGCGATCGCCAACAATGTGGCCGGCGCCGATGGGATTTCGCAGACGCTCACGGCGTGGACCAACGGCGGCCCGGCGAACGATCCCAACAGCCATGAGGTGTTCACGCTCACCCTCAATGGCGACGGCACCTACACGTTCACGCTGATCAATCCGCTCGATGACACCGGCGACGATCCCAGCCATTTCACGCTCGACCTGTCATCGCTGGTCAAGGCGGTGGACTTCGACGGCAGCACGCTCGCGCTCGCGGGCGATTTCAGCATCGACGTCACCAACGACACGCCGCAGTTCATCTCCGCCAAGCCCGCTGGCCGCCAGCGTCGACGAGGGCGCGTTGTCGTCCGGCAGCGTGGGGGATCAGTTCGGCAGCGGCAACCTCGGCGGCCACGTCTCTGTCACCGGCGCGCTGAACGCGGCCGTCAACTTCGGCGCCGACGGCCCGCATGTGGTGAACGGCATCAACGAGTCGTTCCGCTTCTCCGTCGCCAACGGCACCTCCGACAGCACGCTGCTGCCCGATGTCACGTCGCATGGCGACCGCATCAATTTCTTCACGGTCGACACCGCCGCGGACGAATCGTCGCAGACCCTCACCGCTTTTGCGGGCGGCGACGTGGCCGATGGCGGCCACGCGGTGTTCACCCTCCTGCTCAACGGCGACGGCACCTTCACGTTCACTCTGATCAATCCGATCGACGACGTGGTGGCGGGCAGCCCGACCGCGTCGTGGACGCTCGACCTCTCGCAGTTCGTCGGGCTGAACGACTTCGACGGCGATCGCGTCCTGCTGCCGCCCGGCAGCTTCGAGGTCACCGTCAACGACGACGTGCCGCAGGTCAACGGCGCCGCGACGGCGGTGACGGCGCAGGTCGACGAATCCGGCCTCGTCTCCACCGCGACTGGCGGCACGGACACTCACGACGCCGGCACCCACGCGGGCCTCACCGCGATCTCGGCCAGCGGCCTCACCGGATCGCTGGCGCCGCTGGTGAACTTCGGCGCCGACGGCTTCGGCAAGTTCCAGCTCGTCGACGCGACGACCGCCGGCACTGCGCTCGCCGGCCAAACGATTACGTCGCATGGCTTCCTGGTCGACCACGCGACCATCGATACCACCACGAACACCCTGACGGCGCTCGACAGCAACAACGACCAGGTGTTCACGCTCCAGCTCGGCGCCGACGGCTCGTGGACGTTCAACCTACTCGAGCCGCTCGACAACGGCCCGAAATCAGGGCGTGAGCTCGGCGACGATCGATCTCTCCGGCCTGGTGCAGGCGGTCGACTTCGACGGCGACGTGGTGACGCTGTCGAACGACTTCAAGATCACCGTCAATGACGACGCGCCGACCGTGGCGGACGCCTTGACATTGGGCACGGTCAACGAAGGCGGCCTGACGGCCGCGACCGACACCTACGGCAGCGGCAACGAGCCGGCGTCGGCCACGACCTTCACGGGCACGGTCGGCTCGCTCGACGCGCTCGTGCATTTCGGCGCCGACGGCGCCAACGCGACGCCGTTCCAGTTCGTCACCAACGCGAGCAGCGTGGTGGCCGGCCTCGGCCTCACGTCGCACGGATTCCAGGTCACCACCGCGAGCGTCGACACCGCCACCAACACCCTGACGGCGATCGATACCAACAATGACCACGTCTTCACGCTGACCCTCAACAATGATGGCTCGTGGACGTTCGCGCTGCTCGAGCCGATCGACCACAACGCCCCGACGACCATCGACCTGTCGGGCCTCGTGCAGGCGGTCGACTTCGACGGCAGCGCCGTCACGCTCGCCGCCAACGAGCTGCAGGTCACCATCACGGACGACTCGCCGGTGACCGTGGCGGCGAGCGTCGCCGCCACCGTCAACGAAGGCGGCCTGGGCGCGAGCGATCCGTTCGGCACCGGCAACGAGCCGGCGTCGGCGACGACCTCGGGCGGCGTTGCGGGCTCGCTCGACACGCTGGTGCATTTCGGGGCCGACGGCGCGAACGCGGCGCCGTTCCAGTTCGTCAGCAATGCCAGCACGGTGCTGGGCGATGTCGGCATCACGTCGCATGGCGCGGCGGTGGATTTCGCGGTCGTCAAGATCGCCGGCGGGAGCACGGAGCTCGAGGCCTTCACGGGCGGCTCGGCGAGCGGTACCCACGTCTTCGACCTCACGCTCAATGCCGACGGCTCGTGGAGCGTCCAGCTCCTGGCCCCGATCGACCACAACGGCCCCCAGACATTCGACCTCTCCGCGCTCGTGCAGGCCGTCGACTTCGACGGCAGCGCGGTCACCCTGTCGGCCAACGAGCTGCAGCTCACCATCACGGACGACACGCCGGTGGTGAACGCCGCCGCGACGGCGGTGACCGCCACCGTCAACGAGGGCGGTTTGACGTCCCCGCCCGATACCTATGGCACCGGCAACGAGCCGAGCTCCGCGACCGAGGCTTCGGCGACGGCCGGCTCCCTGCAGACCCTGGTGCAGTTCGGCGCCGACGGCGCCAACGCGACCGCGTTCCAGCTCGTCGACCAGACCACTGCGGGCAGCTTCCTCGCCGGCCAGCACCTCACGTCGCACGGCTTCCTGATCAACGGCGCGACGATCGACACGACGACCCACACGCTGACGGCGACCGATTCGCACGGCGACCAGGTGTTCACGCTCCAGGTCAACGGCGACGGCTCGTGGACGTTCAACCTGCTGGAGCCGCTCGACAACGGGTCCGGCGCGGCGACCATCGATCTGTCCGGCCTCGTGCAGGCGGTCGACTTCGACGGCAGCACCGTCACGCTGTCGAGCGACTTCAAGGTCACCGTCACCGACGATACGCCGACGCTGACCGGCTCGGTGGTCGGCAGTGTCGACGAGGGCGGCCTGACCGCCGCGACCGATCCATTCGGCACCGGCAACGATACCGGGGCCACCCTTGCGTCGGGCGGCTCGCTCGGCATCGCGTTCGGCGCCGACGGCGCCGCCGCGGTCAACGCGGTCTCGTTCGCCGACCCGGTGAACGCCTTCAACAACGTCTCGGCCACCGACGCCAACCACGCACCCGTCACCCTGACGTCGCACGGGGTGGCGGTCGAGTTCGCGCTGATCGATGCGCAGACCCTCGTCGCCTACACGGGCGCCACCGCCCCGACCACGATCAGCGATGCGAGCGTGGTGTTCTCGGTCGTCCTCTCGGCGACGGCGGCGAACGGCAGCTACGACTTCGTCCTCGACAAGCCGCTGGATCAGCCGCTCGCCGGCGACGACAGCCTGAACCTGGTATTCGACTTCACCGCCAAGGATTTCGACGGCAACACCGCCACCGGCTCCTTCACGGTCACCGATACCGACGACACGCCGATCCTTGCCGTCGACGTGCCGGGCTTCGACGCCACCGTCAATGAAGGCGGCCTGACCAACGGCAACGAGCCGGCGTCGGCAACCACCTCCGGCGCGGCCGGCGGCACGCTCGACGCGCTGGTGCATTTCGGCGCCGACGGCCCGAACGCCACGCCGTTCCAGTTCGTCTCTAACGCCAGCACCGTGCTCACCGGGCTCGGCATCGAGTCGCATGGCGCGGCGGTGAACTTCGCGTCGGTGACCACCGACGCCACGGGCACGACGCTCGCGGCCTATACGGGCGGCAGCGCCGCCGGCACCGAGGTCTTCACGCTGCGGCTCAACGACGACGGATCGTGGAACGTCACGCTGCTCGCGCCGATCGACCACAACGGGCCGCAGACGTTCGACCTGTCGGGCCTCGTGCAGGCGGTCGATTTCGACGGCGACACGGTCGGCCTCTCGGCCAACGAGCTGCAGGTCACCATCACGGACGACACGCCGATGCTGGTCGCCGGAGCGACCGGCCTCACGGGCGCCGTGAACGAAGGCGGCCTGACGGCCGCGACCGACACGCACGGCACCGGCAACGAGGCGGCGTCGGCCACGACCTTCACGGGCACGGTGGGCTCGCTCGACACGCTCGTGCATTTCGGCGCCGACGGCGCCAACGCGACGCCGTTCCAGTTCGTCGCCAACGCGAGCAGCGTGGTGGCCGGCCTCGGCCTCACGTCGCACGGATTCCAGGTCACCACCGCGAGCGTCGACACCGCCACCAACACGCTGACGGCGCTCGATACGAACGGCGACCACGTCTTCACGCTGACCCTCAACAATGACGGCTCGTGGAAAGTCACGCTGCTCGAGCCGATCGATCACAACGCCCCGACGACCATCGACCTATCCGCGCTGGTGCAGGCGGTCGACTTCGACGGCAGCGCCGTCACGCTCTCGACCAACGAGCTGCAGGTCACCATCACGGACGACACGCCGGTGACGGTGCCCTCGACCATGGCCGTGGTCGGCGCCTCCCTCAACGAGGGCGGATTGACGAGCGCCACCGATCCCTACGGCAGCGGCAACGCGCCCGCAGCGGTCACATCGGCGAACACGGGCCCCGGCGCGCTCGATTTGCTGGTGCACTTCGGTGCTGACGGGCCGAACGCGACGCCATTCCAGTTCGTGTCGGACGCCAGCACGGTGCTCGCCGGGTTCGGCGTCTCATCGCACGGCATCGCGGTCGACACCGCAACGGTCACGCAGACCGGCACGAGCGAAACGCTGGCGGCTTTTGCCGGCAGCACCGAGGTGTTCACGGTCACCGTCGCCGCCGACGGCTCGTTCAGCGTCGCGCTGCTTGCGCCGATCGACGACAACGGGGTGAAGATCATCGATCTCTCGGGCCTCGTCCAGGCAGTCGACTTCGACGGCAGCGCGACCACGCTGCAGGCCAACACGCTGCAGCTCACCATCACGGACGACACGCCGGTGCTGGTCGCGGGCGCGACCGGTCTCACCGGCACCGTCAACGAGGGCGGCCTGACCGGGGCCACCGATCCGAACGGCACCGGCAACGAGCCGTCGTCGGCGACGACCTTCTCGGGCTCGGCCGGCTCGCTCTCCTCGCTGGTGCATTTCGGCGCCGACGGCGGTGCCTCGGTGCCGTTCCAGTTCGTGTCGAACGTCACCAGCGTGCTGACCGGCCTCGGCATCGTGTCGCACGGCGCGACCGTGAACTTCGCCGCTTTGAACGCATTCGGGTCGGGCGTCGAGATCGACGGCTATACGGGCGGCTCGACCGCCGGCACCAAGGTGTTCACGCTCGCGCTCGACAACGACGGGTCGTGGAACTTCACGCTGTGGTCGTCGATCGACCACAACGGTGCGACGACCATCGACCTGTCGAGCCTCGTGCAGGCGGTCGACTTCGACGGCAGCGCGGTGACGCTGTCGGCGAACGATCTGCAGGTCACCATCACGGACGACGCGCCGAAAGCGAACGGCAATGGCCAGTTCACGTCGGTCGAGGAAGGGCCGCTCGAGTTCGAGCCACCCCAACGTGGCGCTGCAGACCGTCACCATAGCCGCCGGCACGCTCAACAGCCTCACGAGCTTCGGCGCCGACGGCCCGGCCGCGACGGCATTCAAGCCGATCGACAAGGCCGCAGGGGACGCCTTCCTCAACTCGCTCCACCTCACGTCGAACGGCGTCGCGGTCGACCACACGGTCGTCACCGGCACGAGCGTGGTCGCGGAGGATACCAACAACAACGTCGTCTTCACCCTCACGGTCGGCGGCGACGGCTCGTACAGCTTCGAGCTCAACGCGCCGATCGACCAGGCGGCGGTCAACAACCAGTTCAACCTCGACATATCCGGCTTCATCGCGGCCGTCGACTTCGACGGCACCGCCACCGCGCTGAGCGGCGACGTGACCGTCGTGGTCAGCGACGACCGGCCGGTCATCGCCGACGTGCACGCGAGCGGCAGCGAGTACACGCCCGATCCGCCGAGCCTCAACGTGCCGGGCACGCAAACGACGGTTCAGCTCTCGCTGACCGCCACCGACAATGCCGCCGGCGTCACCACGTCGTTCATCATCAATGCCCTACCGGCGCATGGCACGCTCTTTCTCGGCGATGGCCACACGCCGGTTGTCGCCGGCACGGCTTACGGCGCCACGGGCGGTTTTCTCGACCTGGTGTTCCACCCGGATGCATTCTTTGCCGGGTCCACGACCTTCCAGTACACGGCGACCAATTCCAACGGCGCCACGAGTCCGTCTGCCGCGACCGCGACGATCAACGTCGCGCCGGTCGCCGATACGCCGGCGATCACCAACGTCGCGTCGGCCACGTTCACCCCAGCCGATGCCTCGCCCAATGCCTTCACGACGCTCACCACGCTCTCGGGCGGCGGCTACGTCGAGAGCTGGCAGAGCAGCGGCAACCTTTTCGCCCAGACGTTCGATGCCGGCGGCAAGGCGCTTGGCTCTCCGGTGACGGTCGGCGACACCGCGAGCCCCGCCGCGTTCAACCTCGCGGTCGCGCTCAACGGCGGCGGCTACGCGATCGTGTGGCTCAACAGCAGCGGCCAACTGGTCGAGCAGGCCTATCACGCGGACGGCAGCGCCAACGGCACGCAGCACAACATCCAGGGCGGCGGCTTCCCGAACTACGCCGTGCAGGTCAACGCGACGACCGACGGCGGCTTCGCGGTGCTCTACGAGCGCAGCAACGCCGGACACGAGGACGTCTACACGCAGGTGTTCGGCGCCGACGGCGCGCCGAGCGCGGCGGGCGAGCAGCTCGTCAACACGACGCCAGCGGGCGACATCGGCGACCAGGTCGCAACCGAGACCAACACGTTCCCGACGCCCGAAGCGATCCAGATGGCCACGCTGCCCAACGGCTACGCGGTGACGTGGTCGTCGATCGTCGATGGCCAGCAGGTGGAGCTGGTGCGCGTCTACGGCAATAACGGCAACCCGATCACGCCCGAGATCCAGCTCGGCACGCCGGCGGTCGGCGGCCAGGACGGCGGATTCAACGCCGCCACTGGCGGCGCGCTCATCACGCCGCTCGCCAACGGCGACTTTGCGGTCGCGTGGACGCACGGGCTGCCCGGATTCCCGTCGGGCTCGACCGAAATCCTGACCAAGGTCTTCCACGCGAGCGACAACTACGCCGGCGAGCAAACGGTCGTCGTCAGCAACAGCGGCGGCGCGACCGACCTGCCGGCCCAGATCGCCGGGCTGAGCACCGGCGGCTACGTCGTGATGTGGCAGCAGGCCCAGGACACCTACGTCCAGGTCTACGACGCCAACGGCCACCTCGCCGACAACACTCCGGCGGACAGCAACGGCATCCTGGTCGACGCCGGGATCAGTGCCACCGGCGGGACCACGCCGGAGCAGGTCCTCGCCCTCGCGGACGGCCGCTTTGCGGTGATGTGGGGCGTCGCCGCCGCCGACGGGCCCGAGACCTTCGTGCGCGTGTTCGAGGCGAACGGCACGCCGGTCAGCGACGCGCAAGCGGTGGGCGGGCCGTCCGACGCCACCAACACCTACTCCGGCCTCGAGATGATCAAGTTCGCGGACGGCACGTTCGCGGTCGTCTACGATCACGCGGTCGGCGACGGCTCGGGCGGCAACCAGGACCATCTGACCGTCCAGCAGTTCAGCGCCGACGGCGCGGCGGTCGGCAACCCGCTCGAGCTCGTGGCGAGCCCGTCCGACCCGGGCCAGTTCTCGGACTTCCAGGAGTTCCGCGTCGCGCTGTCGAACGACGGCCTGCTCGTCACCGGCGGCATCACGGGGGACAACGGCACGACCGCCGTCAACATCGGCATCGGCGACACCGCGGTCGGCACCGAGAACACGCCGATCGCGCTGTTCAACGCGTCGATCCCGCCCGATGCCTTCGAGACGCTGAAGATCACGATCACCGGCTATCCGCCGGGCACGACGTTCACGGCGAACGGCGTCACGATCGGCGCCGATGACGGCCACGGCAACTGGGTCATCCCCAATGCGGCCGCGCTCGCGACCGAGCGCCTCACCCTCGTGCCGCCGGCCGGCTACACCGGCACCTTCTCGCTCAGCATCGACGCCCATTCGACCGATACCGCGACGCTCTCGACCGGCACGTCGACCAGCACCGCCGACACGCTCAAGACCGTCACGGTCACGGTCGCGGACGCGAACGACGTCACGCTCAGCAATCCGCCGTCGTTCACTCTCATGTCAGGCGGCGGCGCGCAGTCGCTCGGCATCGCGGCGCCGGTCGACGCCGACAACGGCAACGACCTCAAGATCACCATCACGGCGGTGCCGCAATACGGCACCGTGCAGTACACCGACGTGTCGGGCACGCACATCGTCACCGACGGCACCGTGCTGACCACCATCGCGGAGCTCACCTCCCTCACCTACACGCCGCCGGCGAGCGGCAGCCACCACGGCGACAGCATCGTCTACAGCGTGCAGGACGGCGCCGGGTCCGTGGTCGACTCGATCGCGATTGCGGTCGCGGACAGCAAGGGCGCACTCTATTTCTCGGCCAACGACACCAGCCCGCCGCCGCCGCCTGGTTTCGCGCCTAATCCCGACCTGTTCACGCTCAACTCGACCGGCAGCCTCACCTCGATCCCGGTCAATCCGCCGAACGGCAGCTTCGCGGGCGAGGACGGCGGCTTCATCCAGTTCGCCAACCAGCTCTATTTCTTCGCCAACAAGGACGCGACCGGGGAGGTTCTGTTCAGCCTGGGCGCCGACAACGTCGCGCATGCGGTCACCGACGCGAGCGGACATGACATCAGCAATCCCAGCCAGATCAACGCCGACTTCACGATCTATGACGGCAGTCTCTATTTCATCGCCGAGGGCAGCACGGGCCTCGATCTGTTCAAGATCGATCCCACCGGCGCGGTAACCGAGATCAACGTCAATCCGGGGGGCGGCAACGCCTTCGACCAGAACAACAGCTTCGGGCTGACCGAGTTCGACGGCAAGCTCTTCTTCAACGCCTACAGCTCGGCGTCGACCAACTTCGACAAGTCCGCCCTGTTCGAGATCGACCCGAACAGCAACGTCGCCCACGAGGTCACGTCGAACGGTCAGTCGCTCGACGATGCCGGCCACGACGGCGGCTTCTTCACGTTCAACGGTGGCCTCTTCTTCAACGCCTTCAATTCGAGCTTCAACGAACTCCTGTTCGAGCTCGACGCCAACGGCCAGCCTGCGCCCGTGAGCGTCAGCGGGAACCCGATCCTGCACGTGTTCGGGGAGACGACGTATTTCCAGACCCTCGGCTCGGACCTCTACGTCACCGAGCAAACCTCTGGTTCGATCGACGGCCTGCTCCAGATTACGCCGAGCGGGATTTCCAATGAGATCCTCTACGGCGGCCAGAGCTTGGACTTCTCGACGAACCTGTCCAACGGCGGCCTCACGGCCTTCGGCGGCAGTCTCTTCTTCTCCGCCGAGACGCAGACCAGCGACGGCGTGCTCGGCACCAACGGCTTTTCGCCGAATCCGGTGCTCTTCCAGCTCAATAGCCATGAAATCGTTGCGCCGGTCACCGACGTGGGCGGCCACTACCTGATCGATGGCGGCGAGAGCGGCGGCTTCGCGTCGTTCAATGGCCACTTGTACTTCTTCGCCGACGACACCAGCTCAGCGCCCCCGACGGCAACGCCCGGGCTGTTCGAGACCGACGGCAGCGGTACCGCCACACTCGTCGATGACCCCACCAATCCGGGCCACTCGTTCGCACCGCCGACGGATGCCCACTTCACCATGTTCGACGGCAACCTCTATTTCGAGGCACTGACCGGCAAGGGCGACGAGCTGGTCGAGATCGACTCCGCCGGCACCGCCCACGTCATCGACATCAACACGACGGTCGGCCCGCCGACCGGCAGCGGCTTCCCCGGCGCCAACGGCGGCTTCGGCGTCTACACGCCGATCGCGACCGTGTTCGGCACGAACGGCAACGACAACCTCAGCGGCGGCGCCAACACCGTCTTCATCGGCGGCAAGGGCAACGACACCATCACGGGCGCGGGCAGCCACGACACCGCGGTGATCAATTCGACCTTCGCCAACGCCAGCATCAGCCTCGCCGGCAGCACCGTCACGGTCACGACCGCGAACGGCACCGACACGCTTTCCGGCATCGACCGCATCCAATTCGCCGACAAGGGCCTGCTGATCGTCGACCCGAACGGCGACTACGGCTTCAAGTCGGTGCAGGCGGCGGTCAATGCGGCAACCGAGGGCGATACGATCTGGGTGCTGCCCGGCACCTACAGGGAGACCTTCACGCCGGCGCCGTTCTCGTCCACGCCGGGCGGCCTGTTCATCAACACGCCCAACCTGACGATCCAGGGCGTCTCCGACACGGGCACGCTGTTCACGTCGGTCAGCGACGCCAACAAGAGCCTGCTGCCGACGATCATTCCGGGCGCCGAGACCGACTTCGGCTCGAACATCTTCATCGGCCCGAACGGCGACAACACCGTGCTCAATGGCCTGCACCTGCAGGCCGGTCCGGACACGACCAACAAGCTCCTGGAGATTCTGGTCGAACAACGTCACGGTCACCAGCGACTTCCTCGACGTCAACGCCAACCCGGGAACGTATGCGCTCGCCGGCAGCAACTCGCTGTTCGATCCGGTGACCGGCTACACCGGGGCGATCGCGGTCTACTTCAACGACAACGGAACGAAGTTCACCGACGAGATCGCGAGCTTCAACGTCTCGCACAACATCCTCAACGAGGGCATCGACGTCTCCAACGGCGTCGGCATCCCGGGCTCGATCAGCCCGGACCAGGTGATTGCGGACAACACGTTCGAAGGTACCTTCAGCCTCGCGACCGGCGAAGGCCGCTACGACACGATCGTGCTCAACGGCCAGGTCCCGGGCATCGGCTGGCTGCTCGAATTGAACCAGCTTCCGACCGTCACGGGCAACCAGTTCGGCGACAACACCACGCCGTTCCTGATGCGCGGCAGCGACATCAGCGCCGCCAATCTGCCGACCTCGGCCGACATCGCAAGCTTCCTCGCGACCAACGGCAACGCCGACACCACCTATGCGTATGTCGAGAAGCCAGGCGGCGCCCTCGAGCTCGCCACGCGCGACTTCGGCTCCGGTCCGTTCTTCAGCTTCGCGGTCACCAACACGATCGATACGCTCGAGCTGGCGCTCGAGACCGCGGGCAACAACAACGTGTTCTCCGGCCAGGCGACCTACCTGCAGCCGGGCGACACCGTCTTCCTGCAGAGCGGCCCGAACGCCCTCTCCTCGTCGATCGACGTCAACAACCTGACCGTCCAGCCCGACGCCGACTCGGCGCACCTGACGCTCACGATGGCGGCGACGCTGCCGGACGGCGAAGCGACGCCGCAGCCGGTGACGCAGCTCGCGCTCGGCGACTACGCGCCGAACACGGGCGCGAACGTCACGGTGATCGGCAACAACCTCGGCGACACCGTCACGACCAACAGCGGCAGCGATACGCTCCAGGGCGGGACCGGGATCGACACGGCGGTCGAGAGCGGGCCGCTGAGCTTCAGCAGCTTCAGCTTCGACGGCACCCACTGGCTGGTCAGCAAGGCGGGTGGCGCCACCGACACGCTGACGGGCTTCGAGAAGGTCACCGACCACAGCACCGGCCACGCCTTCCTGCTGGTCGGCGGCGGCGGCAGCGCGTTCACCACCATCCAGGCGGCCGTGAATGCCGCCCAGGACGGCGACACCATCCTGCTCGCGCCCGGCACCTACCACGAGAACGTCACCATCAACGGCAAGGCCGTCAACATCGAGGGCTTCGGCGGCGCCGACGGCGTCGGCGGCGCGGTGCTCGACGGCTCGATCACGCAGACCGGCGCGATTGCCTCCAACATGACGATCGAGGGCTTGGTCATCAATGCGACCGGGTCGGAGAACGGCATTTCGGTGACGCCGACGCTCGCGGGCCCCGAGACCCTCACGGTCAACAACGTCTCGATCAGCGGTGCGAGCGAGACCGGCTTCGCCGTCAACGGCGGCGGCAAAAACCTCTCGGTCGACACGTCGGACTCGATCTTCGCGGGCAACGGCGTCGCCAAGAACGTCCGGCGGCTCCGGCGACATCGACTTCTTCGACTTCCTCGGCAACGCCACCTTCACCAACGTCCAGGTGGTCGGCGTCGCGAAGAACACGCCGCTCGCCAACGCGGGCGACAACGGCATCCAGATCGCGGGCTTCGACGAGGCGACGCACAGCGTCAGCCAGCCGCTCGGCAACGTCACGTTCGACAACGTGTCGGTGACCGGCACCTACGCGAAGACGCTGGCCTACATCCAGGGCTACGACGACGCGAGCAACCTGCACTTCACCGGCCCTGGGCTCACGCTCGGCGACGCGACGACCCAGACCGGCTGGACCTCGATGTTCGTCGATCTCGGGCCGCAGGGCGGCAGCTACGTGGCCGACCCGACGCAGCCGGCGAGCGTCAACCTCGCAGGCGTCACGCTCGCGGGCTGGAGCTTCGTGCCCGGCAGCGCCGTGTTCGCCCAGCTCGCGGCGGCCGGCCTGCAAGATCTCATCGTCGGCACGCCGCAGACAACCGAGATCACCGGCACGCCAGCGAACGACGCGATCGTCTACAACCAGACGCCGGGCGCCATTGAGCACATCGACGGCGGCGCCGGCACCGACTTCCTGTTCGTCAACGGCAGCGCAGCCGCGTCGACCTACAACATCAATCCGGTCGACGGGACGCATCTCGGCATCGACATCACGGCGGGCGCCAACAACGCCGAGACCGCGACCACCGCGAATTCCGAGGTCACCACCACCAACGTCGAGGACATCGCCCTCAACCTCGGCAATGGCGGTGACACCGTCCTGCTCAATGGCGACCTGCACGGCGTCGGCGTCGCGACCAGCACGGTCATCGTCAACGGCGGCACCGGCAACGACACCGTCGATGCCAGCGGCATCACGGGCACGCCGATCAACGTCGTGTTCAACGGCGGCGGCGGCAGCGACGTGTTCAAGAGCGGCCCCGGCAACGACACGTTCACGGACACCGGCAAGGGCGAGGCGGTCTACAAGGAGACGCTCACAACCGGCGAGTTCAGCTACGCATCCGGCAAGTGGACGGTCATCACCCCGACCGAAGGCACCGACACGCTGCACGGCGTGTCCACGGTGGCCGACGGCAGCGCGGGCCACCACTTCCTGCTGGTCAGCGCGGACAGCCAGTACACGACCATCCAGGCGGCGATCAACGCCGCCTCGGCGGGCGACACGATCCTGGTGGCGCCCGGCACCTACACCGAGCAGGTGAGCGTCAACGGCCACGGCCTCGACGGCATCTCGATCGTCGGCCTGGGCAGCGTGACGATCGACGCGCCCGCCTCACTGGTGAGCACCGGCAACTCGCCCACCAATGGCCGCGACATCGACGGCCTGCTCACGGTCAGCAACGCCAGCAACGTCTCGGTCGAGAACATCGGCTTCAACGGGCTGCACGAAGGCAACCTGGTGACCGGCGCCAACAACCCGACGCTGGTCGGCATCGCCTACCTCAATGCGTCCGGCACCGTCGACCACGTCAACGTCACCGGCATCCGCGAGCCGGATTCGAGCTTCGGCGACCAGCGCGGACTTGCGGTCTACGTCTCCAATACGGCGCCGGTCGGCCCGCCGACTGAGAACTTCACGCTGACCAACTCGACCATCGAGGACTGGCAGAAGGGCGCGGTGGTCGCCAGCAACGCCAATGTCGACATCGAGCACAACACCATCACGGGCGCCGGCGCGACCGCTCTGATCGCGCAGAACGGCATCGAGCTCGTCGGTGACACCGGCACGGCGTCGAACAACATCATCAACGCGATCGGCTATACGCCCGCGACCGTCACCGACACCGGGATTCTGTTCTGGGACAGCAACAACCTCACGCTCGACAACAACACGATCACGGGCGCGCTTTCCGGCGGCAACGTGGTCGGGCAGACCGGCATCTACGGCCTCAACTCGTCCAACATCACCATCAACGGCAACACGATCTCCAACGTGCTCGAGGGCATCGGCGCGTTCGAGGACGGCAGCGGCGGCTTCGCGGGCGTGTTCGCGCCGACCTGGAACGTCGGCATCACCAACACGGTGACGAACTATACCCAGTTCGCGCTCGACTTCGAGGCCTACGATTCGTCCACCAACGTGGCGGCGAGCGGCAACTTCAACGTCACCGGGACGGCCGGCAACGACCTGTTCATCGGCGGCTCCGGCAACAACACGTTCTCGGGCGGGGCCGGCGACGACAGCTTCGTCTACTATGTGGCCGCGGGCGGCACCGAGGCGGTCGACGGCGGCAGCGGCACCAACACCGAGACCGTCAACGGCACCAACACGGCGACGACCTACAACATCAATCCGACCGACGCGACCCATCTCGGCATCGAGATCCTGGCGGGCCTCAACAACACCGACACCGCGACCTCGGCCAACTCGGCGGTCACCACCACCAATGTCGAGGAGATCGTCCTCAACCTCGGCAACGGCGGCGACACCGTCAACCTCAACGGCGACCTGCACGGCACCGGGGTCGCGACCAACACGGTCACGATCAACGGCGGCAACGGCGGCGACACGGTCAATGCCAGCGGCATCACGGGCACGCCGGTCAACGTCGTGTTCAACGCCGGCACCGGCGACGACACCTTCATCAGCGGCCACGGCAACGACACGTTCAACGGCGGCGCCGGCACCGACACGGCGGAGTTCTCGGGCCCGGTGTCGGACTACACGATCACGCTCAACCCGGGCATCAACAATGAGACGGTTACGGATTCGCGCGGGGCGGCCGGCGACGGCACCGACACGCTCATCAGCGTCGAGCACCTGGTGTTCGCCGGCACCGCGCTCGCCCCGGTGCTGCTGTTCAACGGCAGCAACCAGCTGATCGGCAGCTTCACGACGATCCAGGCCGCCGTCAACGCGGCCGACACGAGCGGCGACACCATCCAGGTCGGCGCCGGCACCTACACCGAGAACGTCAGCATCGTCGGCAAGACGATGAACATCGAGGGCTTCGGCGGCGCCAATGGCGTCGGCGGGGCGGTGCTCGACGGCTCGATCACGCAGACGGGCGCGCTCAGTGGCAACATGACCATCGAGGGCCTGATCATCAATGCGACCGGCCAGCAGAACGGCATCTCGCTGACGCCCACGCTCTCGGGCCCCGAAACCCTCACGGTCAACAACGTCTCGATCAGCGGCGCGAGCGAGACCGGATTCGCGGTCAACGGCGGCGGCACCGGCCTCACGGTCGACACGACGAACTCGAGCTTCTCGGGCAATGGCATCGCCAAAACGTCTGGCGGCTCGGGCGACATCGATTTCTTCGACTTCCTCGGCAACGCCGCCTTCACCAACGTCCAGGTGACCGGCGTCGCCAACGGCACGGCGCTCGCCAACGCCGGCGACAACGGCATCCAGATCGCCGGCTTCGACGAGGCAACGCACAGCGTCAGCCAGCCGCTCGGCAACGTCACGTTCGACAACGTGTCGGTGACCGGCACCTACGCCAAGACGCTGGTCTACATCCAGGGCTACGACGACGCGAGCAACCTGCACTTCGCGGGCCCGGGCCTCACGCTCGGCGATGCGACGACCCAGACCGGCTGGACCTCGATGTTCGTCGACCTCGGCCCGCAGGGCGGCAGCTACGTGGCCGACCCGACGCAGCCGGCGAGCGTCAACCTCGCCGGCGTCACGCTCGCGGGCTGGACCTTCGTGCCCGGCAACGCGGTGTTCGCCCAACTCGCTGCGGCCGGCCTCCAGGACCTCATCGTCGGGACGCCGGAGACCACCAACATCACCGGCACGGCCGCGAATGACGCGATCGTCTACAACCAGATCGTCGGCGGCGTCGAGCACGTCGACGGCGGCGCCGGCACGGATGCCGAGATCATCAACGGCACCGCGGCGGCCTCGACCTACATCATCAACCCGGTCACGCCCTCGACCGAGCTCGGCATCGAGATCCTGGCGGGCGCCAACCAGACCGGCACCGCCACGGCCGCGAACTCCGCGGTCACGACCACCAACGTCGAGGAGATCGTCCTCAACCTCGGCAATGCGGGCGACACCGTCGACATCAGCGGTAACCTGGGCGGCACCGGCGTCGCCACCAACACGGTGACGATCAACGGCGGCACCGGCAACGACACGGTCGACGCCAGCGGCATCACGGGCACGCCGATCAACGTCGTGTTCAACGGCGGCGGCGGCAGCGACGTGTTCAAGAGCGGCCCCGGCAACGACACCTTCACGGACACCGGCAAGGGCACGGCGGTCTACACCGAGACGCTCACGTCCAGCGAGTTCGGCTACGCGGCCGGCAAGTGGATCGTCACCACCCCGACCGAGGGCTCCGATGCGCTGCACGGCGTCTCGACCGTGGCGGACGGCAGCTCTGGCCACCACTTCCTCCTGGTCAGCGCCGACAGCCAGTACACGACCATCCAGGCGGCCGTGAACGCAGCGCACGCCGGCGACACGATCCTGGTCGCGCCCGGCACCTACACCGAGCAGGTCAGCGTCAACGGCCACGGCCTCGACGGCATCTCGATCGTCGGCCTGGGCAGCGTGACGATCGACGCGCCGACCACGCTGGTGAAGACCGGCGCGACGCCGTCGGGCTCGCACGACATCGATGGCATGTTCACGGTCAACGGCACGAGCAACGTCACCATCCAGAACCTGACCGTCAACGGCCTGCACTTCGGCGACAACTCGCACTTCACGGCGGGACAGAACAATCCGGAGCTCGTCGGCATCGCCTACCTCAACAGCACGGGCGGCGTGATCAACGGCGTCGACGTGACCGGCATCCGCGAATCCGATGCGGGCATCGGCGATCAGCGCAACGTCGGCATCTTTGCGCTCAACGGCACCAGCACCAGCGAGCCGACGACGGCGCAGCTCGGCGGCCTCAACACCATCACGATCGAGAACTCCTCGGTCACCGACTTCCAGAAGGGCGGCATCGTCATCACCAACGCCCACGCGGACGTGCATGGCAACACCGTCACGGGCGTCGGCAACGTCAACCAGGCGCAGAACGGCATCCAGATCTCCGGCTCGACCGGCAACGTCAACGACAACACGATCTCGAACATCGGCTACATCAATCCGACCACCGCCGCGACCGGGATCCTGGCGTTCGACAACAACACCCTCGTGATCGACGGCAACTCCTTCACGGGCGCGCTCGATCCCAGCAACAACGTGCTCGGCTCGACGGTCGGCATCTATGTGCTCGAACTCGGCCAACGGCACACTCGACAACAACCAGAGCCACGAGGCGGGAACGGGATTCGTCGCAGTATCCAACGGGGCCGGGCTTACGGGCACCTGGGACATCAGCGGCAATACGGCGTCGGACGTCCCGGCCGGCAGCCAGGGAATCTACTTCGATCCCAATCCGAATGGCGCGGACTTGAACTCGACGTTCACCGTGCACGGCACCAACGCCGGCGACGTGATGGCGGTCAGCAATGGGACCGACAATCTCACCGGCGGCACCGGCGACGATGTCTTCCTGGTCGGCAGCGGCAGCTTTCTGACGGCCGGCAACTCGATCGACGGCGGCGCCGGTCACAATGCAATCTTCTTCACCAGCCAGGCCGCCGGCGACACGCTCGTTGTGGGCAGCAATGTCACCAACGTGCAGGAGATCGACCTCGTCGATCCCAACACCTTCGCGCCCGACAGCGTCGCCAAGGACGTCGATGCCTTCGGCTACACGAGCAACCTCACCATCGTGGGCAACAACGCGGCCGACGTGATCGAGGGCGGCAGCGGCAACGACACGCTCACGGACAACGGCCAGGGCACCGCCGTCTATGCCGAGACGCTCACGGCGAGCGAGTTCAGCTACGCCGCGGGCAAGTGGACGGTCACGACGCCTACCGAAGGCACCGACACGCTGCACGGTTTCGACAAGGTCACGGACGGCTCCGGCCATCACTTCCTGCTGGTGAGCGCAGACAGCCAGTACACGACCATCCAGGCGGCGATCAACGCGGCCTCCGCCGGCGACACGGTGCTGGTCTCGAATGGCACCTACGACGAGAACGTGACGCTCAAGAATGGCGTCTCGCTGGAGGGCCTGAGCCAGTCCGGCGTCGTGATCGACGGCTCGATGACCGCACCGGCGACCATGTCGAACATGACGGTGAGCGGCCTCACGGTCGAAAACGGCACGCCGACCAGCATGCTGCTCGACCTCAAGCCGACCACCGACATCACCAACGTCACGTTCGACCACGTCACCTTCAGCCTGAGCTCCGATTTCACCGGCGAGATGCCGATCGGCAACGGACAGGTGAGCGGCACCATCGCGCTGCACGGCACGGGGCTGGCGTTCGACAACGT
>CAVPGG010000183.1:0-9693 GCA_963703755.1 uncultured Pseudomonadota bacterium | reverse complement strand
CGAACAGGGCAAGAGCACAGGACCCACGGGTACTTCGTGCCGTCATCGACCAGGGCAACCTGGTGACGGCTTTCTTCAACAGTGTCCTGTATTCCTTCGGATCGACGATCCTCGCCGTTCTCCTGGCAGCTCTTGCCGCCTACGCGTGGCTCGTCACCGGAGTCGCTGCCACGAGATCATCTACTTGCTTCTCATCATGGGCATCGCCGTTCCGACGAACTACGTCACGCTCACCAAGGTGATGCAGTTGACGCATCTGATCGACACCCAGACAGCACCAGGGTGCCAACACAGTCGCCAAGGCGGCCGCGCTGCACGGCGCGCGGCTGGTGCACATGTCGGCGCTCGGCGCCGACGCGGATGCGCCCTCGGGCTATGCGCGCTCGAAGGCGGCCGGCGAGCAGGCCGTGCGCGCGGCCGTGCCGGGCGCGACGATCGTGCGGCCCTCGGTGATCTTCGGACCCGAGGACGACCTGTTCAACAAATTCGCCGGTCTCGCGCGCATGTTGCCGGTGCTGCCGCTGATCGGCGGCGGCAAGACGCGCTTCCAGCCGGTATTCGCCGGCGATGTGGCCGCGGCCGTCGCGGCCGCGGTCGCGGGCGCGACCAAGCCGGGCACTACTTACGAGCTCGGCGGCAACGAGGTGCTGACGCTGCGCGAGATATTCGAGTACGTGCTGGCGACGATCGAGCGCCGGCGGCTGCTCATTCCGATTCCATTCGGGCTCGCCAAGCTGCAGGCGACGTTCGCGCAGCTCCTGCCCAAGCCACCGCTCACGCGCGACCAGGTCGACCTGCTGCGGCGCGACTGCGTTGTGTCGAAAGCGGCGGTGGACGAGGGCCGCACGCTCGCCGGTCTCGACATCGAGCCGACCTCGATCCAGGCGATCGTGCCGTCGTATCTCTGGCGCTTCCGCCCCGCCGGCCAGTTCCAGCACCTGCGGCACGGGTAGATCAGGCATTTCCAAGGATTTGCCGCCATCGCCCGCCCCCGATCAAGTCGGGGGTAAACTCCAGCGGGCGATCCAGTAAGCACAGGCGTTTCCGGCGCCGTGCTGACGGCAACCAAACGGCGTACTGGATGCCCCGCTTTCCGCGGGGCATGACGGCAGAGTGTGTGGTGACGCGATTACTTCCAGCTCAAGCCGAGCATCAGTCCCGCGATGCCCAGCACGCCGACGATCAGACGCCACCAGGCAAACACCATGAAGCCGTGGCGCGAGACGTAGCCGAGGAACGTCTTCACCACGATCCAGCCGAACACGAACGAGACCGCAAAGCCGATGGCGATCAGCAGCGCGCCGTTCGAGGACAGATCGTGGCGGCTCTTCCACAGGTCGAACGCGAAGGCGCCCGCCATGGTCGGCATGGCGAGCCAGAACGAGAACTCGGCCGCGGTGCGGCGGTCGGAGCCGAGCAGCATGGCGGAGACGATGGTGGCGCCCGAGCGCGACACGCCGGGGATCATGGCGAGGCACTGGAACACGCCGATGAAGAAGTACATCGGCATCGAGAAGGAGAAGACGTCGCGGTAGCGCGGCTTGAGCTCGAGGCTCTCGACCCACACCAGCACGACGCCGCCGACGATGAGCGAGACGCAGACGATCCATGGGTTGAACAGCACGCTCTTGATGAAGCCGTGCAGCAGCGCGCCGATCACGGCGGCGGGCAGGAAGGCGAGCAGCACGCCGAACACGAAGCGGCGCGCGGTCTTGTCGACGAACATGCCGGCCGCGAGCCCGACGATGCGGATGAAGTAGATCGACAGCAAGGCTAGAATGGCCCCGAATTGGATCAAGATCGCGAAGGTGTTGCCAAAACCCTCGTCGCCGAAGCCGAAGAAGTGCTGCAGCAGCAGGAGGTGCCCGGTCGACGACACCGGCAGGTATTCGGTGAAGCCCTCGACGATGCCGAGGATGACCGCCTTGATGATGTCCAGCACGGGGATTGCGGCTCCGATGATTGGCCGCCCGCTGGCGGCGTGCTATCTCAAATCGTCATTAACGGCGCGTGTTTTGTGGCCGATGCGCGGCGGTCCCGCAACGGTAAATGCTTGACGCCACACAGGTCTCGCCGCCCTGATGACACCATATTAGGAATTTCTATACGTTTGCGGCCCGATTGTACCCGCCGCCCGGGGCGACTGCCGGGCGCGTTCCGACTTGACGCATTCCGGCTTGACACATTCCGACTTGACGCACTCAGACTTGGCGCATGCTGACGCTGCTTCACCACGGTTTCTGCCCGCATTCCCGCTTCGTGCGCCTCGCGCTCGGCGAGTACGGGCTCGTGCATCGTCTGGTGGAGGAGCGGCCGTGGGAGCGCCGGCACGATTTCCTCGCCATGAACCCGGCCGGAACCCTGCCGGTGCTGGTCGAGGAAGGATGCCCGCCGATTCCGGAGGCGCGCACGATCGTCGAATATCTCGACGAGACGCGCGGCAACGATCTCGGCGATCATCGGCTGTTGCCGCGCGACCTGCATGCGCGCGTCGAGGTGCGCCGGCTGATGAGCTGGTTCTGCGAAAAATTCTTCGCCGAGGCGAGCGGGCCGCTGACCATGGAGCGCGTGCTCAAGCGCCACATGAGCCGCGCGCAAGGCGGCGGCTCGCCCGACACCGACGCGATCCGTGCGGCGCTCGGCAACATCCGCTATCATCTCGCCTATATCGGCTGGCTGGTGCAGACGCGCGACTGGCTCGCGGGCGAGCGGCTCACCTATGCGGATCTCGCGGCCGCCGCGCACCTCTCGTCGATCGACTATCTGGGTGACGTGCCGTGGAGCGAAAACGAGGCGGCGAAGAACTGGTACGCGCGGGTGAAGTCGCGCCCGGCGTTCCGTCCGCTGCTCACCGACATCCACTCCGGAATCCCGCCGTCAAAGACCTACGCGGACCTCGACTTCTGAGCGATCCGGCGGCGCTCAAGCACGCGCTGGCCGAGGAGGCGCGCGGGTTCGGCTTCGACGCGCTCGCGGTGACAAGGCCCGACGCGATTGCGCACGCTGGGGAGTCGCTCGCGCGCTTTATCGCGGAGGGCCTCCACGGCGACATGGGCTGGCTTGCCGCAAATCCCGAGAGGCGCAGCAATCCGAGTGTCCTGTGGCCCGACGTGCGCAGCGTCGTGATGCTCGGCCTCAACTACGGGCCCGCGCACGATCCGCTGGCCATCCTGAAGGAACGCGGGCTCGGCGCAATCTCGGTCTATGCGCGCGGCGACGACTACCACGAGCTGATCACGAAGGCCCTGAAGGGCCTGGCGCGCTGGCTGATCGCCAAGGCCGGCGGCGACGTGAAGGTGTTCGTCGACACCGCGGCCGTCATGGAAAAGCCGCTTGCCGCGAGCGGCGGGATCGGCTGGCAGGGCAAGCACACGAACCTGGTCTCGCGCCGTTATGGCTCGTGGCTCTTCCTCGGCGCGATCTTCACCACGCTCGAGCTGCCCCCCGATGCGGCGGAAGGCGACCACTGCGGAGCGTGCCGCGCCTGTCTCGACGTGTGCCCGACCGCGGCCTTCCCGGCGCCCTATCGGCTCGATGCACGGCGCTGCATCTCGTACCTGACGATCGAGCACAAGGGCCCGATCCCGCGCGAGCTGCGGCCGCTGATGGGCAACCGCATCTTCGGCTGCGACGACTGCCTCGCCGTGTGCCCGTGGAACAAGTTCGCGACCAAGGGCAGCGCTTCGATCGTCTTTGCGCGCGCCGCGCTCATCGAGCCGCGGCTCGACGAACTGGCGGACCTCGATGATGCCACTTTCCGCGCGCTGTTCAGGAAATCGCCGGTCAAGCGCACCGGCCGCGACCGCTTCGTGCGCAATGTGCTGATCGCGATCGGCAACAGCGGCGATCCGGCGCTTGCGTCGGCGGCCGAAGCGCGGCTCGACGATGCCTCGCCGCTGGTGCGCGGCGCGGCCGTATGGGCGCTCGGGCGGCTGGTGTCGAAGGAGCGGCTCGCCGAATTGCACGCGCGCCGAGATGGCACTGAGATGGATGCGTCCGTGACCGAAGAATGGGACGCGGCGCTGGTTTAGCGTTTGATCGTGCCGAGGGCAGCCGCAAATTCATCCATCTGCGCGATGATCGTGCCGCCGCTCGCGCGGATGAAATACTCGACCTGAAGGTTGACGATCGAGCCGTCATTGTCGGCCGACAGCCGGAAGTCGCCGCGATAGCCGAGGATCGGTTTGCCCTTGGCGAACGCATAGCCGATCTCGGCCGCGGTGCCGCTGTCGACATCGACCCCGTCGAGGACCGCGAAGACCAGGTCGCAGCCGTCGATCAGCGCCCGGTTCTTGGCGCCGATACGCGGGTTGAGCTTGCGCCACGCGTCGCGCCGCTTCTCGCCGTAGGGCATGCGCGCCACCGTTTTGATCTCGGCGTCGAGCCCGGGCTCGACGCCAAGCGGATTGGTCGGGCTCCACGGGTCGAGGCCGACATGGCCGAGCCGTTGGACGGCCGGAACCACCACCGTCTCGTGAAACGCGCGTCCCGCTTCGGAGAAGCCCAGAGGCCCGGCGAGATAGATTTTCATGGCATTGGCCTCGTGCGGGAGATCGCGCGCTTGCCGACAGGATAACACCAGATCATCCTCGCGCGATGTCTACCCTGATCTGCCTCGGCCTCGGCTACTGCGCGCAGCATTACGTTGCCCAATTCGGTGCGCGCTTCACGCGGGTCATCGGCACGAGCCGCACCGCAGAAGTCGTAGCCCGGATGGAGCGCAGCGTAATCCGGGGCGGCGGTCCCGCATTCCGCGGAGTTCACCCTTGGGCTTGCCGAAGGCAAGACCCGAGGGCTCCATGCGGGCTACGGTCCGAGGACGTCGAGCTGCTGGCGTTCGACGGCAGCACCGCATCGCCGGCGCTATTCGCCGCGATCGAGCGGGCCGATGCCTTGTTGATCTCGGCGGCGCCGGACGAGGATGGCGATCCGGTGCTTCGCGCGCTGAGCGATGCGCTCGTGGCGGCGCCGCGCCTCGCGAGCGTGGTGGTGTTGTCCACCATCGGGGTCTATGGCGACCGGGGCGGCGAATGGATCGACGAGACGGCGCGGCTCGATCCCGCCAATGAGCGGGCGCAGCCTCGCCTCACGGCCGAGCAGGCGTGGCAGGCGCTGGGCGAACGGCGCGGCATGCCGGTCGCGGTGCTGCGTCTCGGCGGCATCTACGGGCCCGGGCGGAACGCGTTCCTCAATGTGCGGAGCGGCGGCGCGCGCAACATCGACAAGCCCGGGCAGGTGTTCAACCGCATCCACGTGGAAGACATCGCCCAGGCGATCGATGCCGCATTCGCGCGCAAGGCCGACGGCGTCTTCAATGTCGTCGATGATATGCCGAGCCCGCCGGGCGATCCGATCGCCTATGTGGCCGAACTCCTCGGCGTGCCGCCGCCGCCCGTGATCCCGTTCGCCGAGGCCGTGAAGACGATGTCGCCGATGGCCGCGAGCTTTTATGCGGAGAACCGGCGCGTGCGGAACGACAAGCTCAAGCGCGAGCTCGGCGTGCGGCTGCGCTATCCGAGCTATCGCGAGGGATTGCGGGCGTTGTACGCGGAGGGCGAGGCACAACCCTGACCGCGTCATTGCGAGCGAAAGCGAAGCAATCTCGCTTCACTTGCGCATGCGCTTGCCGATCGGGATTGCTTCGGCGTGCTTCGCACGCCTCGCAATGACGCTGACTACGCGCTCGCGTGGTTGATGAACTTCTCCGGCGGCGCTTCGCCCCATTGCGACACCAGGGCTTCCTCGGCGGAGACGAGGTTCGAGCCGTTGGCGAGGTTGAGGCGGTCGCTGTCGGCCCAGTGCTCGTGCACGCGGCCCCATGGATCGGACCAGTAGTCATAGACCTGGCTGCCAAGCACGTGCCGGCCGATGCCCCACATGTGCTCGTACTTGCCGGCCTGCTGCAGCCAGTCATGGCCCATGCAGACGTTGTCGATGTCCTGCACCTCGAAGGACAGATGGTTGAGGCCGGTCTTCGGATGGTTGAGGCAGAAGAAGACGTGGTGATCGACATAGGTGTCGCCGCGGTCGCAGCGGTTGAACGACCCGATCACGTTCGCCTTCTCGCCCGCATAGACGTTGTCCGAGCAGATGAAGCCGAGAGTGTCGCGGAACCAGCGCACCGTCTCGGCGAATTTCGGCGTCATCAGCACGCCGTGGCCGATGCGCTTGACCTGCGAGGGGCCCTTGGGCAAGCGCATCAGCTCGCCGGCGCGCGACAGCGGACTCTCGCCGGTGTTGAGCTTCTGCCGCGCCTTCATGCGGATCGGCTCGACCTCGGCTACGCCGTGCACCACCTCGATCTGATAGCCGTTCGGCTCGGTGAGCCGCACGCGCTTGCCGCCGCCGGGCTCGTCGATCGTCTCGATGCCGGACGCGCCCGGCACCTTGGCGACGCGCGCAAGGTCGTCCTCGCTCGCCGCATAGTAGGCGAAGCCGACGAATTTCGGGTCGCCCTTCTCGGTGACATGGATGTGGTGGGTCGGATCAAGGCCGCGCATGTAGAGCGCGCCCTTGGTGCGCTCGACCTTGATGAGGCCGAAGCGGGTGAGGAACTCTTCCTGCACGTCGAGGTCGGGCGAGCGCAGCCGCCCCCACGCGATGTCAGTGACCTTGATGCCGGGCATTTTCGCTTCCTTTCGCGGCCGATTTCGCCGGCAGCTTGTCGTCGCGCGAATTCGAAAGCAAGCACCGACATTGTTGGCGCATATCCTTGTCGGCGAACCGGTGTCCACTTCGCCGGGATATGCGCTGAAAATCAAAACTCCTCGATCGCCGCGATCAGCCGCTCGATGTCCTCGGGCCGCGATAGCCGATGGTCGCCGTCCTTCACCAAAGTGAGCACCACGTCGTCCTGCGCGAGGCGCGACACCAGCTCGACGGCGTGGCCCCACGGCACGTCCGGGTCCTCGACGCCTTGCAGGATGCGGACCGGGCATCCGGTCGCGATCAGCCCGCCGAGCAGCAGGTGCCGCCGGCCGTCCTCGATCAGCGTCCGCGTGATCGGATAGGGCGCGATGTCGTATTGCGAGGAGCGCAGCCACGCGCCCTTGGTCTCGATCTCGTGGCGGATCTCGGGCGAGAAGCGCTGCCACATCAGCACCTCGGTGAAATCGACAGCCGGCGCGATCAGCACCATGCCGGCGAGGCTCGTGGCAAGGCTCGTGGCTTGCCTTGCGGCGCGCTTGAGCTCGCGCGCCAGCAGCAGCGCGAGCCAGGCGCCCATCGAGGAGCCGATCAGCACCTGCGGGCCGCGGCAGCACGCCGTGAAGACTGCGAGGCTTTCCTCGAGCCATCGTCCGATCGTGCCGTCGGTGAATTCGCCTTTCAACTCGCCGTGGCCCGAATAGTCGAAGCGCACGATGGCGCGGCCGCGCTCGGCTGCAAAGCGCGCAAGCGCCGCCGCCTTGGTGCCCTGCATGTCGGACTTGAAGCCGCCGAGCCAGACCAATCCGGGCGACGCGCCCTGCGCGGCGCGCACCGCGATCGCGCGCGCATCGCGGCCTTGACCGACATCGATGAAGTTCAGCGTCTCGGACATGCGGTGCCTTTTTTGCCCAGCGCGCGTTGCTCCGCGCGATGGCGAGGTCTATGGTCCGCATTATAGCGGCAGCGCCGTCGCGCGCGCCCATCGCCGCATCGTCATCGACATCATCGCCCGCCGCAGGACGTTGTACGTGTCCGCATGGGTCAGGAGTGCTGGGTGAGCCTGGGATCGACTGCATCCCGCCCGACCGACATCGCGACCGCCGCCACACCCGATGCGGCGCCCGTAGCATCGCGCCCGCTGACGGTGCTGATCGTCGTGCCGACCACCGAGGTCGGCGCCGCCGACGAGGGCGCGGTCGATCTCGCCGCAATCCTGGCCGGCGCCGGGCACCATCCGATCGTGGTGTCGAGCGGCGGCCAACTCGAGCCGCGCCTCGCCGAGGCCGGCGCCGCGTTCGTGCGCCTCGACATGGCGAGCCGCAATCCCGGCGTGATCGCGCGCAATGCCGCAAAGCTCTTCCGTCTGCTGCGGCAGCATCGCTGCGACGTGGTGCATGCGCACGGGCGCAGCGCCGCCTGGAGCGCGCTGCCGGCCGCGCGCAGCGCCGGCGTGCCGTTCCTGACGAGCTGGTACAAGGGCTTTCGCGAGCAGAACGCGTTCAAGCATTTCTACAACGGCGTCATGGCGCGCGGCGACCGGGTGATCACGCCGAGCGACCAGATCGCGGAGTTGATCGCCGCACGTCATCGCGTGCCATGGGAGCGGATCTCGGTCATTCCGGCGGCAGTCGATATCGGACGGTTCGATCCAGCCGCGCTGACGGCCGAGCGCATCGACGCGGTCCGCTGCGGCTGGGGCGTCAAGGCGGATACCCGGGTGATCCTGATCACCGGCCGCATGCTGCGCCGCAAGGGTCATCACGTGGTGGTGCAGGCGGCGCGCCGGCTCAAGGAGATGGGCGTCAACGACGTGCTATTCGTGTTCGCGGGCGAGGACGAGGGCCGCAGCCGTTACACCGGGGAGCTGTGGGACCTGGTGCTGGCGACCGGGACCGCGGACATCGTGCGCATGGCCTGGACCCCGGCCGATGCGCCGGCGGCCTATGGAACCGCAACCGCCGTCGTGTCGGCCTCGGTGCAGCCGGAAGGCATTCAACGCACCATCCTGGAAGCGCTCGCCATGGCGCGGCCCGTGGTGGTCTCCGATCTCGCGGCCGGCCGCGACATCGTACAGGCGCCGCCGGAGGTTCCGGAGGAGCGGATGACCGGGCTGCGCTTCGCGACCAGCGACGCCGAGGGGTTGGCAACGGCCCTGATCCGGCTGCTGTCCATGCCGGAGGCGACCCGGCGGGCCATCGGCCGGCGCGGCCGCGAATGGGTCGCGGCCCATTGCGCGCCTGCGAGCGTGGCCGGCGAGCTGCTCGCCGTCTATGCCGCGGTGGCCGAAAACCGCCGTTGACTCGGGTCTGCTTTGCCCCGATTCTCGTATATATTGGAGCTGACGACAGGCTCGGCGCAGCACATGTTTGGGCGCCACAGCGTGTCGTGAACGACCGTATCAACAGCACGAGGAGAACGAAGCCATTCGTCGTCCGATGAGAGCCGCGCCGCCTGTCCAGAAGGAGGGTCCGCGCATCAACGAGGAGATCCGTGTCCGCGAGGTACACCTGATCGACAAAGACGGCGCCAACCGCGGCACCGTACCGATCGCAGAAGCCATCCGGCTGGCCCAGGAGGTCGGTCTCGACTTGGTCGAGATCTCCCCCAACGCCGAGCCGCCGGTATGCAAGATGCTCGATTTCGGCAAGTACAAGTATGCCGAGCAGAAGAAAGCGGCCGAAGCCCGCAAGAAACAGAAGGTCGTCGAGGTCAAGGAAATCAAATTCCGGCCGATGATCGACGATCACGACTACGACGTGAAGATGCGCTCGATGGTGCGCTTCTTCGAAGAGGGCGACAAAGTCAAAGTGACCCTGCGCTTCCGCGGCCGCGAGATGGCGCACCAGGAGCTGGGCACGAGGCTCCTCGACCGGGTCAAGGAAGACGTCTCCAAGTTCGCCAAGGTCGAATCCGATGCCCGGTTCGAAGGCCGGCAGATGGTGATGATCCTGGCGCCGCGCTGACCCTGATTCGACAGCCTTGTTGACCTCTTGCGCCCGCGGCCGAGCCGCGGGCGCTTCGCTTGCGATGCCCGCGCCGGGTGTT
>CAVPGG010000182.1:0-3530 GCA_963703755.1 uncultured Pseudomonadota bacterium | reverse complement strand
CGAAATGTCGGCCGAGCAGCTCGCCACCCGCATCATCGCGGAGCGCACCGGCATCCCCTCCTCGCGCATCCGCCGCGGCGAGATCGAAAGCGGCGACTTCGACCGCATCGCCGAGGCGGCGCGCGAGATGGAGTTGATCCCGCTCTACATCGACGAGACCGGCGGCCTCTCGATCGCCCAGCTCGCGGCGCGCGCGCGCCGGCTCAAGCGGCAGAAGGGCCTCGACCTGCTGGTGATCGACTACATCCAGCTCCTGCAGGGTTCCGCCAAGCGCGCCGCGGAGGGCCGCGTGCAGGAGGTGAGCGAGATCACGACGAGCCTCAAGGCGCTCGCCAAGGAGCTCAACGTCCCGATCATCGCGCTCTCCCAGCTCTCGCGCGCGGTCGAGAGCCGCGACGACAAGCGGCCGCAGCTCTCGGATCTGCGCGAGTCGGGCTCGATCGAGCAGGACGCCGACGTGGTGCTGTTCGTCTTCCGCGAGGAGTACTACCTGCGCAATCGCGAGCCGCGCCCCGGCTCCGATGAGCACTTCAAGTGGCAGACCGACATGGAGGCCGCGCATGGCAGGGCCGAGGTGATCATCGGCAAGCAGCGCCACGGCCCGACCGGCACCGTGCAGCTCCAGTTCGAGGCCGAGGCGACGCGCTTCGCCGACCTCGCGGCCGAGGATCATCTGCCGGCGCGGACCTAGCTCCGCGCAATGACGGGCCCCTCGCGCATCACGGCATGTGGTGCCGATGCGCCGCCGTGCGATGCGCGTGGTCGTGCTCGGCGTAGTGCTGGCGCAGCAGGTCCTTGCCGTAGTCGTTGCCGTTGGGCGTGCGCACCACGGTGTGGATGTGGTCGCGCGTGGGCGTATCGTTGTCGTAGACGATGCCCGGCAGGTGGTCGAACTCGATGAGGATCACCGGGCTCAGCACCCGATAATAGAACGGGCTTACGTCGTCGCACGGGCCGATCCAGGCGAAATGCGTGGCGTCGAGATGGCGTTTCGCCTCGCCGTAGCGGATCTCGGCGTGCCCGGTGCGGATGCGGCCCGTATAGGTCGCGAGCAGCGCCTCGAGGCGCTCGCGGCCCTCCGCCGGCAAGTCGCCATAGCGGATCCCGGCGGGCTCGATCCGCCGGTTGTCGGAGAACGCCGCCGTGAGCAACTCGGCCGGCAGATCATGCCCGATGGTCGCGCGCGCCCGCTCGTCTGCCGAGAGCGAACGCATCAGGGCCAGGCCCTGCTCCTCCTCGGTCGCGAACACGCGGGTCCCGGCGTACTTGCCCGACCGCGCCAGCACCGGCTCAGAGCCCATGAGGCCGGGCGTGAGGACGAGCTGGTCGCCGAGCACGAAGCAATTGACGTTGAGGTGATGGCCGTCGAACTGCCAGCCCCACGGCTGGTCCGGCGAGGGCGTGCCGAAGATGCTCATCCAATAGAACCACTCGCCGTATTCCTCGGCCCGGCCGGTGATCTCGAGGACATGCTCGTTGAGACGCATGATGTCGCGCGACAGGCGAAACCCCGCCGCGCTCATCGCCTCGCGCAGCAGCGCGAGCGCGCACGCGCGCTGGCGGCCGTCGAGATCGGCGAGGCATACGCCGTGGCGCATCAGCCACGGATGAATGTTCGACCAGTGCCGCCAAGCCTCGTCGTCGATCGCAAAGCATGCGGCTGTTCGCTGCTGTGGGGTGAGCGCCGCCACAAAGGAGCGCGCGGCCTCGACGAGGGACGCAAGCGAGACCCCCGTCCGTTCGGGCGCGAACAGCCCCGGCACGATGCCGTGGCTGCCGGCGATCCCGCGGAACGGCTCGGCCAGCGCCGCGCGGCCGCGATCGAGCATGTCCTTGAGCCCCGGCGGCAAATCGAACGGCCGGATCGTCGGCGTCGGCCCGCGCGGCCGCAAACCGAAGCGCGCTGTCTCTCCCGCCATTCGGGGCCTCCGTTCCGCCGCCCAATCGTGCCGCGTAGCCGCGTCATCGGCCATTCGGCCATGGCGGCGGCGCAGACGCAACCGCCGCCGCGTTGACGGCTCGATTAATATAGGGTACCCCCCTATGCCATGAGCCATACGATCCGCGAGAAGCAGAAGTTGCTCGCCCGGGTGCGGCGCATCCGCGGGCAGGTCGAGGCGCTCGAGCGCGCGCTCGCCAGCGAGGCGGGCTGCGAGCCCGTGATGCATCAGATCGTCGGCATCCGCGGCGCGGTCGCCGGGCTGATGGCCGAGGTGGTCGAGGACCATGTGCGCAATCACCTGGTCGGCCCGCAGAAGGACGCCGCCGCGCTCGACACGCGCGCGGCCGAGCAGCTCATCGACGTGATGCACAGCTACCTGAAGTGACCGCGAGCGCGGGCGGCGGCCAGCGGCGGGCCGGGCGCGGCCGGGAGATCGGCATATGAGCCACACAGACGGGACCGCCGACGCGTTCGCCCACAGCCACGTCTTCCTCGGGCGCGGCCACGCGCGCAACGAGCGGCGCACCTGGGGCGTCATCGCGCTGTGCACCGCCATGATGGCCGCCGAGATCGTCGGCGGCATCCTGTTCGGCTCGATCGCGCTCGTCGCCGACGGCCTGCACATGTCGACGCACGCGGCCGCGCTGCTGCTCGCCGCGCTCGCCTACAGCTATGCGCGCCGCCACGCCGACGACCCGCGCTTCTGCTTCGGCACCGGCAAGCTCGGCGATCTCGCGGGCTTCACCAGCGCCGTGGTGCTGGCGATGATCGCGCTCCTGATCGCCTACGAGGCCGTGCTGCGCCTGATCGCCCCGGTCGCGGTGCAATTCGACGAGGCGATCGCGATCGCGGCGCTCGGCCTCTGCGTCAATGTCGCGAGCGTGCTCATGCTCGGCGGCGGGCATGACCATGGCCACCATCACGCGCATGACCATGATCACGACCATCATCACGATCACGATGATCATGACCACGCGCATGATCATGATCACGCCCACGACCATCACGACGCCCGCGCGCACCGCGACCACAACCTGCGCGCCGCGCTCGTGCACGTGATGGCGGACGCGGCCGTCTCGGTGCTGGTCATCGTCGGCCTGCTGCTCGGCCGCTTCCTCGGCTGGGTGTGGATGGACCCGGTCGCCGGCCTCGTCGGCGCGGTCGTGATCGCGAGCTGGTCCTACGCGCTGATCCGCGACACCGGCGGCGTGCTGCTCGACATGACGGCGGACGCCGACATGGCCGAGAACATCCGCATGGCGATCGAGCGCGACGGCGACCGCCTGTGCGACCTGCACCTGTGGCGGCTCGGGCCCGGCCATATCGGCGTCATCGCCTCGATCACCACCGCGATGCCACGCGCGCCGGCGTTCTATCGCGAGCGCCTCGCCGCCTTCCGCTCGCTCTCGCACGTCACCATCGAGGTCCACCCGCGCGACTGGCGGCCGGCCGCCTAGAGCATTTTCAGGAAAAGTGGCCACCGGTTTTCCGCAGAAGATGCGACCAAATATGAAATCTAGACCGGCTTGCGATCACACTTGATCGGAAGCTGGTCTAGCCACGCGGCCTTGCGCGTCCTCGCCGCCTG
>CAVPGG010000181.1:0-3245 GCA_963703755.1 uncultured Pseudomonadota bacterium | reverse complement strand
TGGTCCGCCGCATTGTTGCGCGCCACGACCTTGCGGGTCTTGGTCGCCGGGCGGCCGAGCTTGCTTTGCTGAATCACGGCTTGCGCCACGATCCGGCGCCCGTTCGGAACACGCTGGGCGGCGTGCCGCTGCGCATAGCCATTGGTGAAGGTCAGGTCGCTATCGGCCAGTGTCATCGGCGCCGGCTGCGTCGCGGCGGCGCGCGGCGCCACCGGCGCGGCTGCCGGAACGGGCTGCGGCGGCGCGGCCGCCACGGTGGCGGGCGGCATGACTTGCGCGCGCGCGGCGAGCGGCGCGATCATGCTAACGGGAGCTGGCTTGAGTTCCGCTTTAGGTGGTTCCACTTTTGGCGCCGCCAACGCGACGACACGCGCGGCCGGAGCGGACACCGGCAGCGCCGTCACGGGCGCCCGCGCAATGGCAGCCGCGACGTCAGACGCGAGCGCGGGCGATGCCGGCGCTGGGGCGAGATGGAGCATCACGACGGCGCCGCTCATCGCCGACACCGCCACCACGGTTCCGAAGATCGCAATATTGGCAAATATGCCGCGCCACCCCGTCGGCCGCGCCGGCATCAGCGAGTAGTCGTAGGCGTAGCGGGACGTATAGCGGGACATGGAATCTCCCCGATCCTCCTCATCCCCCTTCGCATCTACATGGTGTGCCCGAGCCTCAGCACCCCAACACAACAATGTGACCAAAGTTCCGGCGCCGCCGCGCAGCGCGCCGAATCTCGTCCACCACGATACCGGCATTGCGGCCCGATCCGGGCTGTCCACAGGTTTTATGTGGACGTAACGCGCGGACACTTGAGGCGGCGCCCGCGGTGCGCGGGAAATGATGATCAATTTCGGTTATAGATAAGTGCGTGGCACGCTCCGGCCTCGTTCCGCGGCCGCGACCCGGTTTGAAACCCGAAGCGATGCGTTGCGTAATTCGGATCGTCCGCATGCGATACGTTATGAGGCGCCGCAAACCATGTGCATCTCCTTCGACCGCCGCCATGCGCTTGCCCTGCTGGCCTGCGTGATCGCCGCGCCGGCCCGCGCGCAATCATCCGCCATGAACCGCATCACCGCCTACGCGTTCTCGTTCGCGGCGCTCGACGGCGGCGCGCTCCGGCTCGCCGATTTCGCCGGCAAGCCGATCCTCGTGGTCAACACCGCGTCGCAATGCGGGTTCACGCCGCAATATGCCGGGCTGCAGCAGCTGTGGACGCGCTTCCACGACCGCGGTCTCATGATGATCGCGGTGCCGTCGAACGATTTCGGCGGCCAGGAGCCGGGCAGCGCCGCCGACATCCACGAGACCGCGAACCACGTCTACGGCGTCACCTTCCCGATCGCCGAGAAGGCGGTGGTGCGCGGCGCCAATCCGCATCCCTTCTACAAGTGGGCCGCGAGCGAGCGCCCGCTCGAGACGCCGCGCTGGAATTTCCACAAATACCTGATCGGCCGCGACGGCCATATCGCGGCGGCCTTCCCGTCCGAGGTCGAGCCGACCGATCCGCGCGTGATCGCCGCAATCGAGCGGCAGTTCGCGTAGGCAGTTCGCGTAGGATGGGTTGAGGCCGAAGGCCGAAACCCATCGGCTGAATCTCAAGCGGCGACCAGGCTGATGGGTTTCGCTGCGCTCAACCCATCCTACGACTTAAGATCCCTCGCCTCGATCCAGAACACCTCGCCCGCGCTTTCCTCGGTGTCGAGCCACAGGAAGCGCGTGCGCGGATAGGCGCGCTCGACCGCCGCGCGGCCGCGGCCCACCTCGCACAGGAGCCCACCCGCCTCGACGAGATGGCGCGGCGCCTCGTCGATGATGCGGCGCACGAACCGCAGCCCGTCCGGGCCGCCCGCGAAAGCACGCCGCGGCTCGTGCCGGCATTCGGGCGGCAGCGCCGCCATGCCGGCGGCGTCGACATAGGGCGGGTTGGCTAGGATCAGGTCGTAACGCGCCTCGCCGAGCGGCGCATAGAGATCGCCGCGCAGCAGCCGCACGCGATCCTCGAGACGGTGGTCGCGCACATTGATGCGCGCGACCGCGAGCGCATCGCGCGAGACGTCGACCGCATCGACGCTGGCGTCGGGAAACTGCAGCGCCGCCAGGATCGCGAGGCAGCCCGAGCCCGTGCACAGGTCGAGCACGCGGCGCACGCGCGCCGAATCGACCAGGCCGTCGCCGGAGAAGAGATCGCCGGCGAGAATCTCGCCCAGATACGAGCGCGGCACGATCACCCGCTCGTCGACATGGAACGGCACGCCCTGGATGTAGGTCTTGTGCACCAGATAGGCGGCGGGCTTGCGGGTGCGCACGCGCCGCTCGATCAGCCGGAGAACCTCCTCGCGTTCCTTGGCTGTCACCCGCGCGCGCGAGAATGCGTCGAACCGCTCGGGCGGCAGATGCAGCGCCTCACCCACCAGGAACGCGGCCTCGGCGACCGGATCGCTGGTGCCGTGCGCGATGACGAGCTTGGCGGCACGGAAGCGCGTGACCGCGTAGCGCACGAGGTCGATGATCGTCGCAAGCTCGCGCCGCGACGGGCGCGCCCCGGATTTCCTGCGCACGGCCTTGCGAGCACGTCCTGGTGTACGGTCCTGCATCATGCCCCGAGGATTTCTTCGCTCTCCATTACCACGTGCGATGAGGCACGCGTAAAGGCCCCCCTTTCGCCGGCCATGACGCCGTGCAGAGCGTGATAGGATGAGCCCATGCCCGTGCTCCCGCTCGTCGATGCCGCCGCCCTGCTCGCGCCGCGCGGCGCGCTGATCGGCCTCGATCTCGGCACCAAGACCATCGGGGTTGCGACCAGCGATCCCGACCGGCGGCTCGCGACCACGGTCGAGACCATCGCGCGCACGACCTTTACGGTCGATGCGGCGCGCATCCTCGCGCTCGCGGCCGAACGCAAGGCCGCGGGCTTGGTGCTCGGCCTGCCGGTCAACATGGACGGTAGCGAAGGACCGCGCGCGCAGTCGGCCCGCGCGTTCGCGCGCAACCTCGCCAAGCTGACCGAGCTGCCGATCGCGTTGTGGGACGAGCGGCTCTCCACCGCGGCGGTCGAGCGCGAGCTGATCGCCTCCGACGTGAGCCGCGCCAGGCGCAAGGCCGTGATCGACCAGCACGCCGCCGTGTTCATCCTGCAGGGCGCGCTCGACCGGCTGGTGCATGCCGCGGGGCAACGCGGCTGAGCGGGGCGGTTCCGCGACGGCGCGGTCGGCAAAAGCTGCTGGGGATGGCGCGCCGCGCGC
>CAVPGG010000180.1:0-18318 GCA_963703755.1 uncultured Pseudomonadota bacterium | reverse complement strand
CGCTCATCTATTCCAACATCGTGTTCGCCGGCGCGATCCCGCTCTGGCTTGACAAGCCGCTCGCTGCCGTCATCCGCGGCACCGGCAACATGTGGGTGCCCGCGACCGTCACGGTGATGGGCGCGATCGTGCTGATCCCGCTCTCGCCCATGCTGATCTTCGGCATCGGCCCGCTGCCGCGCCTCGGCATCGCGGGCGGCGCGACTGCGGTCGTCGCCTTCTACGTGGTCGGCAGCGTGATCTTCGCGACCTATCTGTGGTCCGGCCGCGGCGTGCTCAAGCCGGCCGCGCGTCCGCCGGCGCTGCGCTGGGCGCCCACGCGCGACATCCTGCGCGTCGGCGCCGTGTCGTCGCTCGTAAGCATCACCACCAATGTGAGCATCGCCACCGCGACCGGCCTCACCGGCGCCTTCGGCCCGGCCGCCGTCGCGGGCTACGGCACCGGCGCGCGGCTCGAATACCTGCTCGTGCCGCTCATATTCGGCCTCGGCACGCCGCTCGCCGCGCTCACCGGCACCGCGATCGGCGCCGGCAATCGCGAGCGCGCGCTCAAGGTGGCGTGGACCGGCGCCCTGATCGCGAGCGTGATCACCGAGGCGATCGGGCTCGCGGCGACGACCTTTCCGGCCGCCTGGATCTCGCTGTTCGGCGCCGACGCCACCATGAACGCGGTCGGCATCCACTACCTGCACGTGGTCGGGCCGTTCTACGGCTTCTTCGGCATGGGGCTCGCGCTCTACTTCGCCTCGCAGGGCGCCGGCCGCCTCGGCTGGCCGCTCATCGGCGCGCTGCTGCGCGTCACCATCGCGACGGTGGGCGGCTACATCGCGGTGAAGGCGGCCGGGCTCACCGGTCTCTTCCTCGCGCTCGGCCTTGCGCTCGCCGTCTTCGGGCTCGTCACCGCGATCGCGACCGCGGCCGGCGTCTGGTTCCCGCGCGCCGCCGCGCCCGCTCCGTCGCGCGTGCCGCAACCGTCGTGAAGGAGGCCGCCATGCTGACGAAGGCGCAGGCGCGGACGCCCCTCTATTTCGAGGACTTCGCGGTTGGCCAGACCTACCGCTCCGGCACGCTGTCGGTCGACACGCCGGCGATCAAGAGCTTCGCGACGCAGTTCGACCCGCAACCGTTCCATCTCGACGAGGTCGCCGCCAAGTCGACCCTGTTCGGCGGCCTGGCGGCGAGCGGCTTTCACACCGCCGCACTGACCATGCGGTTGCTGGTCGACGGCGGCGCGCCGATCGCCGGCGGCATCATCGGCGCCGGCCTCGACGAGCTGCGCTGGCCGCGCCCGGTGCGTCCCGGCGATACGCTGCACACCGAGAGCGAGGTTTTGGAGAAACGCGACTCGCGCTCGCGCCCGAAGGAGGGCTTCGTGAAAATGCGCACCACCACGGTCAACCAGAATGGCGAGGCGGTGCAGGTGATGGTGGCGAACCTGCTGGTGCCGCGCCGGACGAGTTGAGGAAGAAGCGCAGAATGTTCTTCCTGGCACGCGTCAAATCGAATATTGCGAGATGCGGCGCGGCGAATTGCGTCTATACTATAGGTTGCAATACTAATATCATTACAACCGTTTTGGATTTTGGCAGAACGAACCCGATTCTGCTGAAATTTCAATGGCAGGCCGGCTGCATGTCGCCAAAGCAGCCAAGCTGGCAGAAGGTCCTAACTGGGATAACAGCAGCAATTTCAATGCACCGGCTGCAGCGCCGACGGCCATAGGCCGCGCGCATACTTGATGAGCCGCCCGCCACGGCCGCCGGCTGCTCGGTGACCACCGCGTGGCTCGCGTTCGCGATCACCACCACGGTCACCCGCTCGCCGAGCGCGCGCTTGTACTCCTGCGCATCCTCGACACGGCCGAGCGGATCGTGATCGGGCTGCAGGTAGAGCACCGGCGCGTGGCCGGCGGCGTAATCCTCCTCGCGCGGCGTCTTGTCGCCGGCGATGCGCTCGGCCGCGAGCACGTCGCGATGCCAGCCGTTGAGCCACGCATGCGCGTCGTTGCCGGGCGCGAAGAAGGCAAACTGCAGCGCCGCGAGGCGCTTGTCGTCGGGCAGCGACAGGTCGGCGCTCGCCTTGATCGCCTCGCGCACCTTTGGCGGGCTCGGGTCGCGGCCCACATTGGCGGCGATGAGCCCGACCGCGCGCACGAGATCGGGCCGCGTGGTGGCGAGGAGCCGCGCCACGCGGTTGCCGAACGCGTGCCCGACCACGAAGGCCGGGCCGCCCTTCGCGGCCGCGATCACGGCCGCCACGTCGTCCGTGTAGTCATGCAGCGTGATGCCGCTGAGCGCGCCCTTGCTTTCGCCGATCCCGCGCGGCTGCGGCGCAGGACGCGAAAGCCGGCCAGCGCGAGATGCACCGCGATCGCGTCGAAATCCTCGGCGCCGCGACCGAGCGAGGGCAGCAGGACGATGAGCGGGCCGGCCCCTTGGCTCAGCACCTCGATGCGCGTGTCGCCGCGCGTCACGATCGTGCGCGTGATCTGGCGCGCAAACGTATCGGCATGGACGGGCTGCACGGCGCTTTGCGCCCGCGCGCCCGCGATGGCGAGTCCGAAGAGGAAAATCGCAAAAGGGAGGGATTTCATCTGACCTAACTCGTAGCCCGGATGGAGCGAAGCGAAATGCGGGGACATTGGTCCCGGATTGCGCTGCGCTCCATCCGGGCTACTTTCACTTCCGCACCGTCTCGTCCAGCCATTTCGCCATCACGGCGGCGATCTGGTCGTTGTTCTTCTCCAGCATCATCATGTGGCCGTTGCCATGGATGCCGGCCTCGGCGAGCCGCGTGAAGGCCACGTTCACGCCCGCGCCGCGCAGATACTTCACGGTGCAGTGGTCGTAGCTCGCGTGATAGGACGCCTCCGACATCACCACCAGCACCGGGATGTCCTTGAGCCTGACGAGCCGGCGCGGCGGTCCCTTCTGCGCCCAGCAGCGCACGAGGTCGGGCGCGTCGGCCTTGTCCTCGCGCACGAACTCGGGCGGACCGGGCGGATCGTAGGTGAGCGGCACCTCGCCGAGGCCCCAGGTCTTGGTCTTCGGATTGTCGGCGAACCAGTCGGGCGCGCCCTTGAACTCATGTCATGCACCGGCGGCCCACTCGGCTCGACCGCGACGATCGCCTTCACGAGGCCCGGCCGCGCGTCCGCGATCGGCCAGCCCATGGCGCCCGACTGGAATGGGTGAGCAGGATCGCGGGGCCGATCTTGTCGAGCAGCGCAATGCCGGCGTCGCGGTTGATCTCCTGCTGCTTGGCGAAGTCGACGATCGAGGGCACCTGGCTCGCATAGAACTGATCGAAGGTCGCGTCGCCCGGCTGGCCCGATCCCGGCCATTGCGTGTGCAGATGCGCCTGCGGCCACAGCTTCGAGCGCTCGGGCGCAACGAAGCGCTGCTCGACGAACGAAAGCCGCGGCGGCGTCACCGGCCCGTGCACCTGCGCCCAATGGGCGGCGCGTCCGCGCGGACCTGGTCGACGACATAGACCGCGTAGCCGCGGCGAGGAAGTATTGCGCCCAGCCCTCCCGCCCGTCCGGCGTGCCGGTGAAGTTCGTGCCGGTCTGGCTGCCGCCATGGATCATCACGACCGGGTAGGGATGCCTGCGCTCCTGCGGGATCTGGTACTCGACATACATCTGCCCGACCATCGGCGCGCCTTCGATCGACCGGTCGATCCGGCCGCCGACGAAGAAGTAGCCCTGCTTGGCGATGACGAGCGGTCCCTCGCCCGCGGCGAGCGCCGCCGGCGCCGCAAACGCCGCGATGATCCCGATGGCGCCGAGCGCCGCGACCACCGCGAGCATGAGATCGTGTCGTCCGAGCATGCATGTCCTCCCGTGGTTGCGAAAGGCTAGATGGAAATGCACGCGCTGTCATGCCGTCGGGTGGGCAAAGGCGCGGAACGCGCCGTGCCCACGCGATCGCGTGCGTCGCGATGGTGGGCACGCTTCGCTTTGCCCACCCTACGGCTTGCGCTGGCAATGACGAGGTGCGTACATCCCGCGCAAGAGAAAATTCCGGAGGGACCGCCATGCGCAGACCGTACGTCGCGGTAGCGTGCCTCGCGTTCGCGATCTGCACGCGCGTCGCGTTCGCCGAAGACACGCTGAAGATCGCCGTCGGCGCGCGTGGCGTCGGCGAGACCTTCGTGGCCGAGCTGGGCCAGAACGCCGGCATCTTCCGAAAGCACGGCATCAAGCTGGAGATCCTCTACACGCAGGGCGGTGGCGAGACCCAGCAGGTGGTGATCTCCGACAGCGCGCAGATCGGCGTCGCCAACGGATTCCTCGGCACGCTCGGCGCCTTCTTGAAGGGCGCGCCGATCCGCATCATCGGCGCGACCTTCACAGGCGGCAGCCAGCTCTTCTGGTACGTGCCGGCGAGCTCGCCGATCCGCAGCCTCAAGGACGCTGCGGACAGGACTGTCGCCTATTCGACCAACGGCTCCTCGACGCACAGCGCGGTGCTGGCCTTGCGCAAGTCGAGCGGCGTCAACTTCAAGCCGACCGCGACCGGCGCCGCGCCGGCGACGCTGACGCAAGTCATGAGCGGGCAGATCGACGTTGGCTGGGCCGGCGCGCCGTTCGGCGTCGACCTCGTCGAAGCCGGCAAGACGCGCGTGATCGCCAAGGCCTCCGACGATCCGGCGCTCGACCGGCAGACCATCCGGCTGATCATCGCCAACGCGACCGAGCTCAAGCAGCGCCCGGACGTGTTCGTGCGCTTCATGCGCGCCTATCGCGAGACGCTCGACTGGGTCTACGCGACGCCGGAAGGCATCAAGGCCTATGCGGCGTGGGCGAGCATCTCGGAGGCGACGGCGCGCCGCGCGCTGCAGGAGTTCTTGCCGAAGGCGGCCGTCGATCCCGATCGCATCTCCGGCCTCGACGACGTCATGGCCGACGCGGTCGCGTTCAAATACATTGCAGCACCGCTCAGCAAGGCGCAGCTCGGCGAGCTGATCCAGATTCCCGAGCGCAAGGCGACGCAATGACCGAGCAGTATTCCGGGCCATGATCCGGCCGTGCTCACCCGTTTTCCGCCGTTGCGCGGAAACATCGATATCGTCCGGGTCGATCTTGCGCCGACGCTTTAGTTTTTATCTCATTGATTTACAAAGATAAACTGCCATGAGCCGCCGCCGGGCCCCACCGTTGACGGAAAGCCGTCGCGCCCCTATGGTCCGCGCAACTTTTTAGACATTGCCGCGCGCCTCGCGCGGGCCGAGGTTCTCATGAAAGTCCGCAACTCGCTCAAGTCGCTGCGCGGCCGCCACCGCGACAACCGCATCGTCCGCCGCAAGGGCCGCGTCTACGTCATCAACAAGACGCAGCGTCGCTTCAAGGCGCGCCAGGGCTGACCACCATCTCTGCCCATCGTCTGTGCGCGCCGGCCTGCCGCGCCACGGTTTCACGCGGCTTTGATGGTCAGGCGCCTTTCCGGCGCCACGGTCCGGCCCTAGACTGGTACCCATGAGTCGCCATTCTTTCGCGGCCGCCCTCGCGCTTGCCGCCCTTCTCATTGCCGGCAGCGCCTCGGCGCAGCAGCCGGCGCCCTCGCAGTCGCCGCTCGACAAGCCCGGCAAGCAGGACCTGATCCAGCCGCCCGCGAGCCCGCCCACGCTGCGGCGCGGCGAGCGGTTCCGCAATCTCGATTTCCTGTTCGGCGCCCTCAAGGTCGCGCCGGACGAGGCGAGCGCGAAGAACATCGAGGACCGCATCTGGGCGATCTGGCTCACCTCGGGCGGCGACACCTGCAACCTGCTGATGACGCGCGTGAAGGCGGCCGTCGATGGCGAGAAATACGACCTCGCCATCCGCCTGCTCAACGCGATCATCGAAATCAAACCCAACTACGTCGAAGCCTGGAACCGGCGCGCCACCGTCTTCTTCCTGAAGAAGGATTACGCCAACGCGCTCGCCGATCTCGCCAAGGTGCTGACTCTCGAGCCGAGGCATTTCGGCGCGCTGACCGGCCTCGGCGCGATCATGCAGGATCTCGGCGACGACAAGCACGCACTGATCGCGTTCCGCGCCGCCCTCGCCATCGACCCGCATCTGCAAGGCGTCCCCGACAAGGTGAAGACGCTCGTCGTGAAGGTCGATGGTCAGGACATTTGAACCAATTCATCTGAACGCCTGACGGCTGCGTCAGGCCCGCGCCCGGCGCGGACATCCTTCATGCTTCTCATCATCGCGCTGGTCATCGTCGCGGCTCTCGGTCTTTGTGCTGCGATCACGTGGCTCGGCACAATCCACCTTGAGCGCGTGCATCGACCGGCCGGGCGCCTCGTCCCGAAAGGGTGATCACGTTTCTTAGGCCTGGAATAGTCGTTTTAGCGGGATGGGGCCGCCCAGAGAATGCTCTTTATTGGGGGGATTGCGTGAAGCGCATTGCTGTGCTTGCACCGATAGCCCGACACGGCCACCCGATAGCGAGGCACCTGTTGTCATTGATTTTTTTATTTTTTTTTTTTTTTTTTTTTTTTGTTTTTTTTTTTTTTTTTCAACTGCTGGTACTCGTAGAGGCGGTAATAATCGATTACGCTCGCCTGGCGCCTGGCCGCCTGGCCGGGTGCCACGACAACAGGTGCCTCGCTATCGGGTGGCCGTGTCGGGCTATCGTCAGCAAGCACAGCAATGCGCTTCACGCAATCCCCCCGATAAAGAGACACTTCTTGGGCGGCCCCATCCGCTAAAACGACTATTCCAGGCCTAAGAAACATAATAGCCCTTTCGGGACGAGGCGCCCGGCCGGTCGATGCACGCGCTCAAGGTGGATTGTGCCGAGCCACGTGATCGCAGCACAAAGACCGAGAGCCGCGACGATGACCAGCGCGATGATGAGCAGCATGAAGGATGTCCGCGCCGGGCGCGGGCCTGACGCAGCCGTCAGGCGTTCAGATGAATTGGTTCAAATGTCCTGACCATCGACCTTCACGACGAGCGTCTTCACCTTGTCGGGGACGCCTTGCAGATGCGGGTCGATGGCGAGGGCGGCGCGGAACGCGATCGAGCGCGGTGCTCGTCGTCGCCGAGATCCTGCATGATCGCGCCGAGGCCGGTCAGCGCGCCGAAATGCCTCGGCTCGAGAACCAGCACCTTGGCGAGATCGGCGAGCGCGTTGGCGTAATCCTTCTTCAGGAAGAAGACGGTGGCGCGCCGGTTCCAGGCTTCGACGTAGTTGGGTTTGATTTCGATGATCGCGTTGAGCAGGCGGATGGCGAGGTCGTATTTCTCGCCATCGACGGCCGCCTTCACGCGCGTCATCAGCAGGTTGCAGGTGTCGCCGCCCGAGGTGAGCCAGATCGCCCAGATGCGGTCCTCGATGTTCTTCGGCTCGCCTTGTCCGGCGCGACCTTGAGGGCGCCGAACAGGAAATCGAGATTGCGGAACCGCTCGCCGCGCCGCAGCGTGGGCGGGCTCGCGGGCGGCTGGATCAGGTCCTGCTTGCCGGGCTTGTCGAGCGGCGACTGCGAGGGCGCCGGCTGCTGCGCCGAGGCGCTGCCGGCAATGAGAAGGGCGGCAAGCGCGAGGGCGGCCGCGAAAGAATGGCGACTTATGGGTACCAGTCTAGGGCCGGACCGTGGCGCCGGAAAGGCGCCTGACATCAAAGCCGCGTGAAACCGTGGCGCGGCAGGCCGGCGCGCACAGACGATGGGCAGAGATGGTGGTCAGCCTGGCGCGCCTTGAAGCGACGCTGCGTCTTGTTGATGACGTAGACGCGGCCCTTGCGGCGGAGATGCGGTTGTCGCGGTGGCGGCCGCGCAGCGACTTGAGCGAGTTGCGGACTTTCATGAGAACCTCGGGCCGCGCGAGGCGGGGCAATGTCTGAAAGTTGCGCGGACCATAGGGGCGCGACGGCTTTCCGTACGGTGGGGCCTGGCGGCGGCGCATGGCAGTTTATCTTTGTAAATCAATGAGATAAAAACTAAAGCGTCGGCGCAAGATCGACCCGGACGATATCGATGTTTCCGCGCAACGGCGGAAAACGGGTGAGCACGGCCGGATCATGGCCAGGAATATGCTCGGTCATTGCGTCGCCTTGCGCTCGGGAATCTGGATCAGCTCGCCGAGCTGCGCCTTGTGAAGCGGTGCTGCAATCTATTTGAACGCGACCGCGTCGGCCATGATGTTGTCGAGGCCGGAGATGCGATCGGGATCGACGGCCGCCTTCGGCAAGAACTCCTGCAGCGCGCGGCGCGCCGTGCCTCCGAGATGCTCGCCCACGCCGCATAGGCCTTGATGCCTTCCGGCGTCGCGTAGACCCAGTCGAGCGTCTCGCGATGGCGCGCATGAAGCGCACGAACACGTCCGGGCGCTGCTTGAGCTCGGTCGCGTTGGCGATGATCAGCCGGATGGTCTGCCGGTCGAGCGCCGGATCGTCGGAGGCCTTGGCGATCACGCGCGTCTTGCCGGCTTCGACGAGGTCGACGCCGAACGGCGCGCCGGCCCAGCCGACGTTGATCTGCCCGCTCATGACTTGCGTCAGCGTCGCCGGCGCGGCGCCGGTCGCGGTCGGCTTGAAGTTGACGCCGCTCGACTTGCGCAAGGCCAGCACCGCGCTGTGCGTCGAGGAGCCGTTGGTCGAATAGGCGACAGTCCTGTCCGCAGCGTCCTTGAGGCTGCGGATCGGCGAGCTCGCCGGCACGTACCAGAAGAGCTGGCTGCCGCCTGTGAAGGTCGCGCCGATGATGCGGATCGGCGCGCCCTTCAAGAAGGCGCCGAGCGTGCCGAGGGAATCCGTTGGCGACGCCGATCTGCGCGCTGTCGGAGATCACCACCTGCTGGGTCTCGCCACCGCCCTGCGTGTAGAGGATCTCCAGCTTGATGCCGTGCTTTCGGAAGATGCCGGCGTTCTGGCCCAGCTCGGCCACGAAGGTCTCGCCGACGCCACGCGCGCCGACGGCGATCTTCAGCGTGTCTTCGGCGAACGCGACGCGCGTGCAGATCGCGAACGCGAGGCACGCTACCGCGACGTACGGTCTGCGCATGGCGGTCCCTCCGGAATTTTCTCTTGCGCGGGATGTACGCACCTCGTCATTGCCAGCGCAAGCCGTAGGGTGGGCAAAGCGAAGCGTGCCCACCATCGCGACCACGCGATCGCGTGGGCACGGCGCGTTCCGCGCCTTTGCCCACCCGACGGCATGACAGCGCGTGCATTTCCATCTAGCCTTTCGCAACCACGGGAGGACATGCATGCTCGGACGACACGATCTCATGCTCGCGGTGGTCGCGGCGCTCGGCGCCATCGGGATCATCGCGGCGTTTGCGGCGCCGGCGGCGCTCGCCGCGGGCGAGGGACCACTACGTCATCGCCAAGCAGGGCTACTTCTTCGTCGGCGGCCGGATCGACCGGTCGATCGAAGGCGCGCCGATGGTCGGGCAGATGTATGTCGAGTACCAGATCCCGCAGGAGCGCAGGCATCCCTACCCGGTCGTGATGATCCATGGCGGCAGCCAGACCGGCACGAACTTCACCGGCACGCCGGACGGGCGCGAGGGCTGGGCGCAATACTTCCTGCGCCGCGGCTACGCGGTCTACGTGGTCGACCAGGTCGCGCGCGGGCGCGCCGCCCATTGGGCGCAGGTGCACGGGCCGGTGACGCCGCCGCGGCTTTCGTTCGTCGAGCAGCGCTTCGTTGCGCCCGGGCGCTACAAGCGCTGGCCGCAGGCGCATCTGCACACGCAGTGGCCGGGCTCGGGCGAGCCGGGCGACGCGACCTTCGATCAGTTCTATGCGAGCCAGGTGCCCTCGATCGTCGACTTCGCCAAGCAGCAGGAGATCAACCGCGACGCCGGCATTGCGCTGCTCGACAAGATCGGCCCCGCGATCCTGCTCACCCATTCGCAGTCGGGCGCCATGGGCTGGCCGATCGCGGATGCGCGGCCGGGCCTCGTGAAGGCGATCGTCGCGGTCGAGCCGAGTGGGCCGCCGGTGCATGACGTCGAGTTCAAGGGCGCGCCCGACTGGTTCGCCGACAATCCGAAGACCAAGACCTGGGGCCTCGGCGAGGTGCCGCTCACCTACGATCCGCCCGGTCCGCCCGAGTTCGTGCGCGAGGACAAGGCCGACGCGCCCGACCTCGTGCGCTGCTGGGCGCAGAAGGGACCGCCGCGCCGGCTTGTCAAGCTCAAGGACATCCCGGTGCTGGTGATGATGTCGGAGGCGTCCTATCACGCGAGCTACGACCACTGCACCGTGAAGTATCTGCGCGGCGCGGGCGTGAACGTGGCCTTCACGCGGCTCGCCGAGGCCGGCATCCACGGCAACGGCCACATGATGATGCTGGAGAAGAACAACGACCAGATCGCCGCCGTGATGGCGAAATGGCTGGGCGAGACGGTGCGGAAGTGAAAGTAGCCCGGATGGAGCGCAGCGCAATCCGGGACCAATGTCCCCGCATTTCGCTTCGCTCCATCCGGGCTACGAGTCAGGTCAGATGAAATCCCTCCCTTTTGCGATTTTCCTCTTCGGACTCGCCATCGCGGGCGCGCGGGCGCAAAGCGCCGTGCAGCCCGTCCATGCCGATACGTTTGCGCGCCAGATCACGCGCACGATCGTGACGCGCGGCGACACGCGCATCGAGGTGCTGAGCCAAGGGGCCGGCCCGCTCATCGTGCTGCTGCCCTCGCTCGGTCGCGGCGCCGAGGATTTCGACGCGATCGCGGTGCATCTCGCGCTGGCCGGCTTTCGCGTCCTGCGCCCGCAGCCGCGCGGGATCGGCGAAAGCAAGGGCGCGCTCAGCGGCATTACGCTGCACGACTACGCGGACGACGTGGCAGCCGTGATCGCGGCCGCGAAGGGCGGCCCGGCCTTCGTGGTCGGGCACGCGTTCGGCAACCGCGTGGCGCGGCTCCTCGCCACCACGCGGCCCGATCTCGTGCGCGCGGTCGGGCTCATCGCCGCCAATGTGGGCCGCGACCCGAGCCCGCCAAAGGTGCGCGAGGCGATCAAGGCGAGCGCCGACCTGTCGCTGCCCGACGACAAGCGCCTCGCGGCGCTGCAGTTTGCCTTCTTCGCGCCCGGCAACGACGCGCATGCGTGGCTCAACGGCTGGCATCGCGACGTGCTCGCGGCCGAGCGCATCGCCGGCGACAAGACGCCGCGCGAGGAGGATTACGCCGCCGGCCACGCGCCGGTGCTCTACCTGCAGCCCGATCACGATCCGCTCGGCCGTGTCGAGGATGCGCAGGAGTACAAGCGCGCGCTCGGCGAGCGGGTGACCGTGGTGGTGATCGCGAACGCGAGCCACGCGGTGGTCACCGAGCAGCCGGCGGCGGTGACGGCCGAGCTGATCAAGTATGCGCGCGGCTTGTGGCCCTCGGCACCGCAGCCGGTGCATTGAAATTGCTGCTGTTATCCCAGTTAGGACCTTCTGCCAGCTTGGCTGCTTTGGCGACATGCAGCCGGCCTGCCATTGAAATTTCAGCAGAATCGGGTTCGTTCTGCCAAAATCCAAAAACGGTTGTAATGATATTAGTATTGCAACCTATAGTATAGACGCAATTCGCCGCGCCGCATCTCGCAATATTCGATTTGACGCGTGCCAGGAAGAACATTCTGCGCTTCTTCCTCAACTCGTCCGGCGCGGCACCAGCAGGTTCGCCACCATCACCTGCACCGCCTCGCCATTCTGGTTGACCGTCGTGGTGCGCATTTTCACGAAGCCCTCCTTCGGGCGCGAGCGCGAGTCGCGTTTCTCCAAGACCTCGCTCTCCGTGTGCAGCGTATCGCCGGGACGCACCGGGCGCGGCCAGCGCAGCTCGTTGAGGCCGGCGCCGATGATGCCGCCGGCGATCGGCGCGCCGCCGTCGACCAGCAACCGCATGGTCAGTGCGGCGGTGTGAAAGCCGCTCGCCGCCAGGCCGCCGAACAGGGTCGACTTGGCGGCGACCTCGTCGAGATGGAACGGTTGCGGGTCGAACTGCGTCGCGAAGCTCTTGATCGCCGGCGTGTCGACCGACAGCGTGCCGGAGCGGTAGGTCTGGCCGACCGCGAAGTCCTCGAAATAGAGGGGCGTCCGCGCCTGCGCCTTCGTCAGCATGGCGGCCTCCTTCACGACGGTTGCGGCACGCGCGACGGAGCGGGCGCGGCGGCGCGCGGGAACCAGACGCCGGCCGCGGTCGCGATCGCGGTGACGAGCCCGAAGACGGCGAGCGCAAGGCCGAGCGCGAGGAAGAGACCGGTGAGCCCGGCCGCCTTCACCGCGATGTAGCCGCCCACCGTCGCGATGGTGACGCGCAGCAGCGCGCCGATAAGCGGCCAGCCGAGGCGCCCGGCGCCCTGCGAGGCGAAGTAGAGCGCGAGCCCCATGCCGAAGAAGCCGTAGAACGGCCCGACCACGTGCAGGTAGTGGATGCCGACCGCGTTCATGGTGGCGTCGGCGCCGAACAGCGAGATCCAGGCGGCCGGAAAGGTCGTCGCCGCGAGCCCGATCGCCTCGGTGATCACGCTCGCGATCAGGGCGCCGGTCCACGCCACCTTGAGCGCGCGCTCGCGATTGCCGGCGCCGATCGCGGTGCCGGTGAGCGCGGCGAGCGGCGTGCCGAGGCCGAATATGAGCGGCACGAGCAGGTATTCGAGCCGCGCGCCGGTGCCGTAGCCCGGCGACGGCGGCCGGGCCGAAGGCGCCGGTGAGGCCGGTCGCGGTGGCGATGCTCACATTGGTGGTGATGCTTACGAGCGACGACACGGCGCCGACGCGCAGGATGTCGCGCGTGGGCGCCCAGCGCAGCGCCGGCGGACGCGCGGCCGGCTTGAGCACGCCGCGGCCGGACCACAGATACGCCGCGAAGATCACGCTGCCGACCACGTAGAAGGCGACGACCGCAGTCGCGCCGCCCGCGATGCCGAGGCGCGGCAGCGGGCCGATGCCGAAGATCAGCATGGGCGAGAGCGGGATCAGCACGATCGCGCCCATCACCGTGACGGTCGCGGGCACCCACATGTTGCCGGTGCCGCGGATGACGGCGGCGAGCGAGTTGTAGAGCCAGAGCGGGATCGCGCCGGCGAACACGATGTTGGAATAGATGAGCGCGGCGGCGAGCGAGCCGTCGCGGCCGCCCATCAGCGCGTAGAGCTTCGGCCCGCCCGCGAAGGCGGCGGCCGCGGTAGCGAGGCCGAGCACCACCGCGATCGCGGCCGCGTGCCAGGCGAGCGTGTTCGCATCGTCGCGCCGGTTGGAGCCGAGCGCGCGCGCGACGCTGGACAGAATGCCGCCGCCCATGGCGCCGGCGGAGATCATCTGGATGACCATGAGCAGCGGAAACACCAGCGCCATGCCGGCGAGCGCGTCGGTGCCGAGCTTGGCGACGAACCAGGTCTCGATCAGGCCGATCGCGGCCTGCACCACCATGACGGCGAGGTTGGGCAGGGCGAGCCGCAGGAGCATCGGCACGATCGGGGCTTCGAGCAGCTTGCGGGTGCGGGGGTCCATGGTCGATGCCTCCATGCGGCGGCTTGACGGGACCGGAGAATAGGTGCATATGCACGTTATGGCAAGCGGACACGTGCACGGCTTGCGAATGAGGCCCATGCAAAAGGACATGCAGACCGGCAAGGACAAGGCGGCGCGGCGCGAGATCGAGCCCGCGATCTGCAATTGCCTGGCGCTGCGCCAGGCAGCGCGGCACGTGAGCGCGCTGTACGACCGCCACCTCGCGGTCGAGGGCATCACCACGGCGCAGTACTCGATCCTCGCCAAGCTTGCGCGGCTCGGGCCGCAATCGATCGGCGCGCTCGCCGGCGTGATGGTGATGGACCGCACCACGACGACGCGCGCGGTGCGCCCGCTCGCGCGCGACGGGCTGGTCGCGATCGCGCCCGGCAAGGACGAGCGCACCCGCATGGTGCGGATCACGCCCGCCGGCGAGACGCGCGTGAAGGCCGCCGCAGCGCGCTGGCGCGCGGCGCAGAAGGAGTTCGAGGCGGGATACGGGGCGGAGGCGGCCCAAAAGCTGCGCGCGGATCTGGCGAAGGTTGTCGGGGTGGGATGAGAACGAAAGGCACCTCGGCTTAGACTGCTCCTGATGCGAGCACGGGGTGCCGTCTTGTATGCCGGCCCGTCACTGATCGGCCATCTTGAACCCAGCGATCGCCTGCCGTGCGGTCACCTCGTCCACCGGGAAAATGTCGACCGGTCCACCACCGTCCGTAGTCGCAGCAGCCACAACAGCATAGCCGACGAGCCCGGTGAGCGCTGCAGCGTTTTGCAGAGCCGCGCCTCGTTGGCTCGTTGCGATCATGAAATAGTAGGTGCGGCCCGGTGCCGCGACGAACTCGCGCCGGGTGATGCCCGGAAATCCTGCCCGTTCGCCTGTCAACTGACGCAATCCGGCGGGCACATCGCGAAAGATGAAGCTGCGGCGAGCAATGGTGCCGATCGGTTGGCCGTCGACCTTGATCACTGCCCCGGCACTTTCCGGCGTGTAGACGACGATCCGAGTGCGCCCGGGCTCGAGTTCCTTGCGTGCCACCGACTGATAGGTCGGGCCGCTGGCCGTCACGCATCCGCGACCATCACGGCAATCAACGCGGACAAAACCATACCGCGAAGCCGCGCCGCAACGTCCGTACTTCTAACGTTCATAAGCACTCCCCCGCCACCAGGAATTGTAGTGCCTGATCGCTCCCGGCGCAATGCCCGGCGCTTACGAGATGAAAGGGACTTCCTCGAGAATTACACCTTGATCTCAAAACCGAGATCGACCTCGGATGCGGGCTGGCCGCCGCGGATGCCCCAGTTTTCCGGCGGCACCTCGATCAGTGCGATCTTGATATCGGCGGCGGGCACGCCGAGGGCGCCGAGATTGCGCACGATCGCGCCATAGAGCGCGCGCTTTGCCGCCATCGAGCGGCCGGAGAACATCGTGATCTCGACCAGCGTGAAACGCGGGCCGCGCCCGGGCGGCACGGCGAAGTGGGTCGCTGCGTGCTCGATCAGGCGCAGCGTGCGGTCCCATTCGGGAAGCCGCAGGGCCTCGCGCAACGCCGCCTGCACGGCGTCGATCACGGCGGGCGGGTCGGTGATCCAGCCAGAGCGAGTCGCAATCATCGTGTTGGGCATGGGCGCGCTCCGTAACTGATTGGCACATATGAGCTTGCCGTGGCGCGCCGCGGATTGCTATGCCCTCAACGTTCATTGCGAGCGCCAGCGAAGCAATCCCACTTCTTTCGTGCATGCGCCTGCGGATCGAGATTGCTTCGTCGCGCTGTCGCGCTTCTCGCAATGACGGCGAAGGAGGATCTCCCATGGCCCGCATTTCGCTGATCGAGGAGAAGGATCATCCGGAGATCGCGCCGCTGATCGACAAGATCAAGGCCGGGCGGCGGGGCGGGCTGCTCAATGTCTACAAGCTGCTCCTGCATGCGCCGCCGCTGGCCGAGACCTGGCTCGACCATGTCGGCGCGGTACGCTGGAAGACGAGCCTGAGCGGGCGGCTGCGCGAGCTCGTGGTGATCCGCATGGCGCACGTCAACGGGGTCGACTACGTGCTCAACCAGCACGTGCCGGGGCTCGCGGTCGCGGAAGGCGTGAGCGTCGCCGAATGCGACGCGCTCAAGGACTGGCGCAAGGCGGGCGCGTTCAGCCCCGCCGAGCGCGCCGCGCTCGCCTACGCGGACGCGATGGTGCTGCAGACCTCGGTGCCGGACGACGTCTTCGCCGCGCTCAAGCCGCACTATGACGAGCGCGCGATCGTCGAGATCTCGGTGCTGATCGGCACCTACCTGATGCACAACCGGGTCATGAAGGCGCTCGCGATCGACCTCGAGGCGGACGAGCAGCGCGGGCGGTGACGGTGCGACATCGACGCCGTCATGGCCGGGCTTGTCCCGGCCATCCACGTCTTTATGGTCCGCCGCGAAGACGTGGACGCCCGCATGCGCGTCGCATGCGCGGGCATGACGCAGAGGAAACTCGCCAATGCACCGTCTCTTCCTCGCCCTGCTCGCGCTCTGCCTCGCGGCCGGCGATGCGTCCGCGCAGGCGAACTGGCCGACCAAGCCGGTGCGCTTCGTCATTCCGTTCCCGGCGGGCAGCTTCGCCGACATCACCATCCGCATCCTGCAGCAGAAGCTCGGGCCGCGGCTCGGGCGCACGATCGTGGTCGACAACCGCTCGGGCGCGAGCGGCGACATCGGCAGCGACGTGCTCGCGAAGGCCGCGCCCGACGGCTACTGGTTCGGCATCGCGACCAACTCGACGCATGGCGTGTCGCCGGCGCTCAACCCGCACCTGCCCTACGACCCCATCAAGGACTTCACGATGGTCTCGCTGATCGGCGAGGCACCCTATGTGCTGATCACCTCGCCGAATTTCCCGGCGAAGTCGGTGCAGGAGCTGATCGCGCTCGCCAAGACCAAGCCCGGCGGCGTGAGCTATGCCTCGGTCGGCCCGGCGAGCCTCGCGCATCTCGCCGGCGCGCTGCTCTCGCAGATGGCGGGCGTCAAGCTCACCGAGGTGCCGTACCGCACGTCGGCGCAGTCGGTGCTCGACACCGCCGAGGGCCGCATCGACATGCAGTTCGGCACCATGGCGCCGGTGCTGCCGCACGTGCTCTCCGGCAAGGTCAGGGCGCTGGCGGTGACGAGCCTCAAGCGCGCCGCCGTGCTGCCCGACGTGCCGACCCTCGACGAATCCGGCCTGCCCGGGTTCGAGGCCTCGCTCTGGCTCGCCGTGGTCGCGCCCGCCAAGACGCCGCCCGAAATCGTCGCGCGCATGAACGCGGAGCTCAGGGCGGTGCTCGCCGAGCCCGACGTGATCGACGCGCTCAAGCGGCAGGGCATCGCGGCAACGTCGAGCACGCCCGACGAGCTGCGCATGCGCATCGAGCACGACATCGCCAAGTGGAAGAAGCTCGCCCAGGAGAGCGGGATCACGATGGAGTGAGCGTAGGGTGGGCAAAATCGCGAGCGCGGTCCGCGTGGGCAACCGCGCCGGATGCGATTTTGCCCACGCGGTAGCGCATGAGTAGCGCGGTTGCCCACCCTACGGCGCTATCCCCTTCCACAGATTCACGCACAGCCGCTCGAGGTCGCTGAGCGCGTTCTGGCGCGCCGCGATGGCGGTGTGCGGCATCAGGATCACGTTCGGCCTGCCGCGGAATTTCAACAGCGGATCGTCGGGCCGCGCCGGTTCGTCGTAGCCGACATCGAGCGCGAGGCCGCCGAGGGTTCGAAGTCGAGCGCGTCGACCAGCGCGGCCCGGTCGACCAGCTCGGCGCGCGCGCAGTTGATCAGGAAAGCGCCCGGCTTCACGTGGCGCAGCGCGTCGGCGCCGATGATGCCGCGGGTCGTCGAGTTGAGCGGAAGCTGCAGCACGATGTAATCGGACTGCGCCATGAGGTCGGCGAGCGGCGCGTGGCGGGCGGCGAGCGCCTCCTCGTCGCAAGCCGCGAGCGGGCGGCGCTGGTGATAGAGCGTGGTCATGCCGAAGGACCCGGCGCGCCGCGCAATCTCGCGGCCGACCTCGCCCATGCCGACGATGCCGAGCGTCGCGCCGTAGAGCGTCTTGAGGCCGCTGATACGGGCGAAGTTCGAGTAGCCGACGTAGCTGGAGGCGCGCGGCCGGATCGAATAGCCGGCGGCTTCGAGGGTGCCGCGCTCGACCATCCCGTCGAGCGCGCTGATGCGTTTGGCGAGCGCGAGCATGAGCGCGAAGCACTGCTCGGCGACCGCCACGTTGACGTGCCGATGCAGGAACGCGACCGCGATGCCGCGCTCCGCGCAGGCGGCCTGGTCGATGTTCGCGCCGATGGTGCCGAATTTCTGCACGATCCTGAGGCGCGGCGCTGATGCGAGCGCCGCGCGATCGACGACGAGGCTCTCGACGATCGCGGCGTCGGCGTCGGGAAGCTTGGCGAGGAAATCGGCCTGATCCTGCGCCCACACGATCTTTGCCGGATAGAGGGCGGGGACGCGGGCGCGCAGTCGCTCGCACCAGCCGAGGAAATCGGGAACGTCATGCACGAAGAAGTCCGCCACCGCGTCGCGATGCGCCGGCGGGATGTCCGGATCGAGGATGACGGGGACGATCTTGAGGAAGTGGTCTTCCTCGATGAGGAGGGTGGGCATGGCGGCGAGAGTCACATCTGATGCGGAGGCGGCCCGCCTTCGCCAAGGCTACGGCGGGCATTTTCTTCGCCGCCGGGCGGCGAGGAAAATGGTGGGCGCGACAGGGATCGAACCTGTGACCCCTACCATGTCAAGGTAGTGCTCTCCCGCTGAGCTACGCGCCCGAATGCCCTGAAGGGGTAAGCGTTCGTATATCGGCTCGGGGGGTTGGGGCAAGCGGGGCTGCGCCCGGCTG
>CAVPGG010000179.1:0-18763 GCA_963703755.1 uncultured Pseudomonadota bacterium | reverse complement strand
AGATCAACAACCGCTCGGCACCCGGGTCGAGACCGAGTACAGCCTGGTCCTCACCCGAGAAGGCTGGCTCCAGCCCTGGGTCCGGACACGAAAGACGGAGGACGAGGAGCAAAAGCGGCTGGACTCGATGAGCACGTTCAAAATGGTCAGCCAGGTTGGCAATATCAAGCCGGTGCCTTGGTGCTGTCCGAGGTCCGCGACCCTGCGGGAGTCCGTCCCCCGGCGCTCGTGGCCCAGTTGTTCGGCAAGGGACACGTCGCGGCCCTGATGATCGGCGACCTCTGGCGATGGGGGCTCAGGCGCCTCGACCCTGCCGAGAGCGACCTCGACCGCTCGTGGCGGCAGACCGTCCGCTGGCTCGTCGGCGACGTGCCGGGCCGGGTTGACATCGCCGTGAAGCCCAAGCTCGACGCGACCTCGAACGCCGTCGAGCTGGCCATCCGGCTCCGCGACGCCGAGTACCGGCCGCTCGACAACGCCAAGGTCGCCCTCAAGATCGCCATGCCCGGCGGAGGCGAGCTGACCCTCGATGCCGAGCCCTATGGCCGTGTTGCTACGTCTCCTATTCGGCCACCTACGTGCCCAGGCAATCCCCGTGAGGGCAGGTCGGTCAGCCGATTCGAGGCACTGCCGCCAAGGCGTGAGCCCAGTCGGCTCGACCTGCCTGTGCAGGCTGCGCAAGGAACTTGCGCTTGCCACCTTGCGCGACGGATTCCAGCCCCAAAGTCACGCCCACGTCGGTCCTGTCATGCTAGCGAAGGAGGCTGATATGGGAATTGCGACATATACCGATTTCCGGGCGCGCCTCGCCGGCTATATGGAGAAGGTCTGCGACGACCGGGCGTCCCGTACGTCACACGTCACAATGCCCGCACGGTCGTTGTGCTCTCGGAGGAAGAATACGAGGGCCTGATCGAGACCGCGCATCTCCTGAAGAATCCTGCCAACTCCTCGCGGCTGCTACGGTCAATCGCCGACGCCGACGCCAACAAACTGACGGAGCATGAGATCTGACGATCGTCACTGATGAGGCTCTGTTGGACCGCGGACGCGTGGGACGATTACACATATTGGCAACGCATCGACCAGGCCAAGGTGGAGAAGATCAAAGCTTTAATCGAGGACATCAGAACGAACCCCAGGGGCTTGGCAAGCCAGAGCCGCTTAAACATGACTTGAGTGGGTTCTGGTCACGGCGGATCACTGGGGATCATAGATTGGTGCATCGGGTTACGGGCGCGCCAGGAGCCCAGCAGCTCGAAATCGTGCAGTGCGTCGACGCCGCCCGCCTGCACCCATTGCGGCAGCAGGTTCTTCAAGGGATTGCTGCCGGCCGTGTACGGGTAGGCGTCGCAGTCGATGTCGAGGCCACGCGCGCGCGCCTCGGCGAGCATCTCGAGGACGTGCGCGGCCTTGCCCCAGTTGTCGAGGCCCGAGCACTTGAAGTGCACGATCTCGACATGGACGCCGCATTCGCGCGCCACGTCGATCGCCTCCGCGACGGCTTCGAGCACCTTGTTCGATTCATCGCGCAAGTGCGTGAAATAACCCGCATTATGGCGTTTGACGACGTGGCCGAGCGCATGCATCTCGGCGGGCTGCGCGTAGGAGCCGGGCGCCGTGAACAGGCCGGATGAGAGCCCGAGCGCGCCGGCCGCGAGCGCCTCCTCGGTGAGCGCGATCATCTGCGCCAGCTCGCTTGCGTCGGGTGGCCGCGCCGCCATCCCCATCACCATCAGGCGCAGCGTGTTGTGGCCGACCAGCATGCCGGCATTGACGGCGGTCGGCGGGAAGCTCGCGAGATATTCGGGAAACGTGGTCTCGCGGAACGGCAGCCACGGCGCGCTCGGGCTCAGGTAGTCGCGCAAGAGCTCGACCTTGCCGGGCAGCACGGGCGCGACCGAGAAGCCGCAATGGCCGATGATCTCGGTGGTGACGCCCTGGCGCACTTTGCTCTCGGCCTTGGGATTGATCGGCAGGGTGAAGTCCGAGTGGGTCTTGATGTCGATGAAGCCGGGCGCGACCGCGAGCCCGCCGGCGTCGATGACGCGATGCGCCTCGCCGAGGTCCTGGCCGATCGCCGCGATGCGGCTGTCCGCGACCGCGAGGTCGGCCCCGATGCCGGGGCTGCCGCTGCCGTCGATCAGCAGGCCGTTGCGGATCACAATGTCATGCGGCATCGGCGATTTCAGTCCTCGTCGAGCGCGAGGCCCTTCACGACAGCGGCGCGGCCGAACCTGGCGCGCAGCCGGTCGACCGCGTGCTCGGCTGCCTTGTCGCGCGCGCCGCGGCGGTCGACAAGGTCGGCCGGATCGGCGTCCTCGGGCGAGGCGAGCGAGGAGACGCCGATGCCGAGGAGGCGGAATTTGGTGCCGTCCGTCTCGCGCTCCAGCAGCTCACGGCCGATCGCGAAGATTCTTGCCGCGAGCTGGGTCGGCGCCGGCAGCGATTGAGCGCGGGTGCGGATCTTGAAGTCGGCGGTCTTGAGCTTGAGATTGATCGTGCTGCCGGCGAGCTCCTTGGCCTTGAGCCGCGCCGACACTTTTTCCGACAGGTACCAGAGCGTGCGTTCGAGCTCGCGGAAGGCCGCGATGTCGGTGTCGAACGTGGTTTCGGCTGACACGCTCTTGGTCTCGCGTTCCGGGCTCACGTCGCGCGAATCCTCGCCGCGCGCGAGCCGCGCAAGACGCTGGCCCTCGGCGCCGAAGCGGCGCATCAGGTCGGTCTCGTCGGCGCGCTGCAGGTCGCCGATGACGCGGAATCCTTCGCGCGCGAGCGCCGCGCCCATCTGTTTGCCGACGCCCCAGATGAAGGTGACGGGTCTGGGGGCGAGGAAGGCCGGCGCCTCGCGGCGGCTGAGCACCGAGAAGCCGCGCGGCTTGTCGAGATCGGAGGCGAGCTTGGCCAAAAACTTGTTCTCGGAGAGGCCGATCGAGACCGTGATGCCGATCTCGTCTTCGACCTTGCGCGCGAAGGCGGCGAGCGATTTCGCCGGCACGCGGCCGTGCAGGCGTTCGGTGCCGGAGAGGTCGAGGAAGGCCTCGTCGATGGACAGCGGCTCGACCAGCGGCGTGAGCCCCAGCATCAGCGCCCGCACCTCGCGGCCGACGCGGGCGTATTTCGCCATGTCGGGCGGCACGACGGCCGCGTGCGGGCAGAGCTTCTTTGCCTGGAACATCGGCATCGCGGACTTGATGCCAAAAGTTCGGGCGATGTAGCAGGCGGTCGACACCACGCCGCGCCTGCCGCCGCCGATGATCAGCGGCTTGTCACGCAGGCTCGGATCGTCGCGTTTCTCGACCGCGGCGTAGAAGGCGTCGCAGTCCACATGGGCAATGGACAGCCGCTCGATCTCGGCGTGGCGCGCGAGCCGCGGCGAGCCGCACGCCGGGCAGCGCGCGGCGCGCTCCGGCACGTCCTTGAGGCAATCGCGGCAGAAGCCCGCCATGTTGGCAATTCTCCACCCCGGATGGTGGCGCCGGCAGGGCGCGGCGATCAAGGCACCTCGCGCTCCCAATCCCCGCCGGCGAGCAGGCGGCGCGCGCGGTCGACCGCGGCAGGCTTGATGCCGGCCTCGGCCGCGAAGGCGACGAGCAGCGGCTCGTGCTCGCCCAGATAGGCGAGCACGCCGGCGAGAAATCCAGACTCGCCCGCGGCGGCGCGGATCGCGGCGGGATCGAGGCCGGTGACGGCAAGGAAGCGGGACAGCCTTGCGGGTTCGGTTGCCAAGAAGTTAAGTGCTTGCACGGCAAGCGCTTCTGCGGATTCGCGGGCGTCGTTTATGGCCTTGTTCATGACTTACTATTTGCCAATCTGAAAGGAATCCGCACTAGGGTTCCGTCTTGGACATTGCTTGGACATGGGCGTCCGCGTGCGGTATGCCGCGCGGCCGGGCCTTGCCACCTGCAAGGGGTAACGGCCGCCGGCCGCTAAGGGGACGCTAGGATGGCCAAGACCGTCCTCATCGTGGAAGACAATGAGCTCAATATGAAGCTCTTCCACGACCTGTTGGAAGCGCACGGCTATGGCACGGTGGGCACCCGCAACGGCATCGAGGCGCTCGATCTTGCGCGCAAGCACCAGCCCGACCTGATCCTGATGGACATCCAGCTGCCGGAAGTATCGGGCCTCGAGGTCACCAAATGGCTCAAGGACGATCCCGATCTCAAGTCGATTCCCGTGGTCGCCGTGACGGCGTTCGCGATGAAGGGCGATGAGGAGCGCATCCGCGAGGGCGGCTGCGAGGCCTACCTGTCGAAGCCGATCTCGGTGGGCAAGTTCATCGAGACGATCCGCCATTTTCTTGGAAATGCCTGAAGGTTTCGTCCGATGACTGCGCGCATCCTGGTGGTCGACGACGTGCCCGCGAACGTCAAGCTGATGGAAGCGCGGCTGTCGGCCGAGTATTTCGACGTCATCACGGCGCTCTCCGGCCAGGAGGCGCTCGCCATGTGCGATCGCGCCCAGTGCGACATCGTGCTGCTCGACGTGATGATGCCGGACATGGACGGCTTCGAGGTGTGCCGCCGCCTCAAGGCCAATCCGTCGACGCACCACCTGCCGGTCATCATGGTGACGGCGCTCGATCAGGCCTCCGACCGGGTGAAGGGGCTGGAGGCGGGCGCCGACGATTTCCTCACCAAGCCGGTGTCGGATCTCGCGCTGGTCGCGCGCGTGCGCTCGCTGGTGCGGCTCAAGATGATGACCGACGAGCTGCGCATGCGCGCCGTCACGTCGCGCGAGATCGGCATCGAGAATCCGGCGCGCGAGGCGATCGCCGATACGGGCCGCGGCGGCCGCCTGCTGGTGGTCGAGGACCGCAAGGGCTCGTATGAGCGCCTGCACGGCATGCTCGCCGACGAGCACGAGGTCGAGATCGAGCCCGATCCGGGCGAGGCGCTGTTTCGCGTCGCCGACGGCGGTCACGACCTGGTCGTGGTCTCGCTCGGCTTGGAGAATTTCGACGGGCTGCGGCTGTGCAGCCAGGTGCGCTCGCTCGAGCGCACGCGCAACCTGCCGATCCTGGCGATCGCCGAGGCCGAGGACAATGCGCGGCTGATGCGCGGGCTCGAGATCGGCATCAACGACTACCTGATCCGCCCGATCGACCGCAACGAGCTCCTGGCGCGCGTGCGCACGCAGATCCGCAAGAAGCGCTACACGGAGCGGCTGCGCGACAATGTGCAGATGTCGATCGAGGCGGCGATCACCGACGCGCTCACCGGCCTGCACAACCGGCGCTACATGGAGACCCATCTCGCCACGCTGGTCGAGCAGGCGCACGCGCGCGGCAAGCCGCTCACCGTGCTGGTGCTCGACATCGACTTCTTCAAGTCGGTCAACGATACGCACGGCCACGACGCGGGCGACGACGTGCTGCGCGAGTTCGCGGTGCGGCTGAAGAAGTCGATCCGCGGCATCGACCTCGCGTGCCGGCTCGGCGGCGAGGAATTCGTGGTGGTGATGCCCGACACCGACATGGCGGTCGCGACGATGGTCGCCGAGCGCCTGCGCCGGCGCATCGCGGCCGACCCGTTCCCGATCGCGCAGGGCGAGTGCAAGGTCGAGGTGACGATCTCGATCGGGCTCGCGGCGCTCACGGGCGCCGACGACGGCGCCGCCAACGTGCTCAAGCGCGCCGACCAGGCGCTCTATCGGGCCAAGCGCGACGGCCGCAACCGGGTGGTCGCCGACGCGGCGTAGCGCATATCCCGGCGAAGTGGCCTCCGGTTCGCCGACAAGGATATGCGCCAAAGGAGCGCCGTTGCAAATCCGACATGGAATCGGTGTTGCGTGCGCTCGGGGCGCGTGAAGCAGATTCCTCTCGTGCTGCGTCAACCATAAGAAGTTAGGTTGATCGGGAAATCCCGCTTGGATCAACGGGTTGGCCGTTGATTTCATCCGCGCTTGCTTTAGCTTGCAACACCAGCGGCGAAGCCGAATGGCCCGCGGCTTGCCAGCTCTCCCAGCGGGCCGCCGTGGACTGTCGTATCCTACTGATAACCCTGCGGAATGCTCAGGTCCGCCGCATCTCCTGGGTCCCGTGGGGTTCGGCCGGCTCGGAAGCGGTGTGAGTGGCCTCCTCATACCACCGCTTCCGGCCGGCCACCTTTTTGTGCGCAGCTATCGGGTTTTCCACCGCCATTTCCGCGCGGCCTGAGAGCCAACCCGCAAAAGCAAAAGGGCGCCGCAAGGGCGCCCTCTCAGCTCGTCTGCGTCGAGCGCGCAGGACGTTACTTGATCTTGCCCTCGCGGAACTCGACGTGCTTCCTCACGACCGGATCGTACTTCTTCATCACCAGCTTGTCGGTCTTCGTGCGCGAGTTCTTCTTGGCGACGTAGTAGAACCCGGTGTCGGCGCTCGACACGAGCTTGACCTTGATGGTCGTGGCCTTGGCCATGGATGCACCTCGGATTGGGCGGCCGCGGGCCGCGGATTTGCCGGGAAAGTAGCGGGGGTGGGGACGAAAAGCAAGGAACGACGCGCCACGCGCATGACTCTCTCCGCCTCATGGTGAGGAGCGACGCGAAGCGTCGCGTCTCGAACCACGAGGCGGCCGAGGCGCCTCAGCGGCCGCCCTCGTCCTTCGAGACGCTTGTCGTCGCAAGGGCGACGACAAGCTCCTCAGGATGAGGGCGGAGAGTTTCAGAGTAGATCGCCTCAGAGCAAATCCCGCGCGCGCCTTCGGTTTACCATGCGATAGTACGGCACCGGCAGGTCGTGCGCGAAGCCGGCCGCGATGCGGGCGGTGAGCTCCTCGAGCACCGCGGTGGTGATCGTCGGCATGTCGAGGCGCGAGGCTTCGCTGATCGGCAGCCACACCAGCTCGGTGAGCTCGGTGTCGGGGCCGACGACGCCGTCCTGGCGCACCGCGATGGCGCCGGCATCGATCGCGAAGAAGCGCGTGTCGAAGCGCTTGGTGCGGCCGGGCGGCGTGATGGCGCGGGCGACGAAATGCACGGCCGCGAGATCGGGCACGACGCCGGCCGCGACGTAGGCGTCCCACGCGCCGCCCGGCGAGTGCACGCGTTCGTCGCCCTTGCGGCCGAGCAGCAGACCGGTCTCCTCGAACGTCTCGCGGATGGCGGCAAGCGCGAAGGCGCGCGCGCGGGCGGCGCTCGGCCGCTGCGTCATCTGCATGAGGGCCGCCTCGACGCGCGGCACGAGCGGCGTTGACGACGCCATGCGGCGGTCGAGCGGCTCGACGCGGCCGCCCGGAAAGACGAACTTGCCGGGCATGAACTTGTGGCCGTGATGGCGCCGGCCGAGCAGCACGCGCGGCGAAGGCGTGCCGCGGTCGATGATGATCATGGTCGCGGCGTCGCGCGGCCGCACGGTCGGATGATCGCGGATGTGATCATTCGCGCGCAGGCGCTCGAGCAGCCGCTCCGCCATGTCGGTCATGTCTCGGTGTCGGTCATGTCTCTATGTCGGTCATGTCTTTGGGTCGGTCATGTCTTTGCGTCCTCGCGCAGCGGCGGGACGTCATCCTCGTCGCGATGCGTGGGATCGAAGCCATGCATGCGGTTCGCCCATTGCCAGCCGACGATCGCGCCCTTCACGGGCTGCAATAGACCGAGCACGAGCGCGATCGTCAACGGCCCCCACAGCGCGACGTGCACCCAGTAGGGCGGCGCGTACTCGGTCTCGAGCAGCAGCGCGAGCGGCACCACGATGTGGCCCGTGATGAGGATCACGAAATAGGGCGGCGCGTCGTCGGCGCGCTGGTGAAACAGCTCCTCGCCGCACACCGGGCAGCGGTCGACCACCTTGAGGAAGGCGCGAAACAGGCGGCCCTCGCCGCAGTTCGGGCAGCGGCAGCGCCAGCCGCGCGTCATCGCCTGGACGAGCGAGCGCCCCGGCCGACCCGCGAAGACCAGCGGCTCGTTCATCGCCGTGCCCGTCCGCGCGGCCGCCGTTCCAGGCGGCGCGCCCGATCGTCGTCGCGCGGCCGGCCGCGATGGCGCGCGCCGGCATCGCGGCGGCCGCCCGACAGGATCTCGAAGCGCAGCGCGCCCGCGACCGGCGCCGCCTCGGCGAGGCGCACCGAGACGCGGTCGCCGAGCCGGTAGGTCTCGCCCGAGCGGTCGCCGATCAGCGCGCGCTTGTCCTCGTGGAAGCGGAAGTACTCGTCGCCGATGGTGCGCGCCGGGATGAAGCCGTCGGCGCCGGTCTCGTCGAGCTTGACGAACAGGCCGGCGCGGGTGGCGCCGCTGATGCGGCCCTCGAAGGTGGCGCCGACGCGGTCGGCGAGGAAATGGGCGATCAGCCGGTCGGCGGTCTCGCGCTCGGCCGCCATCGAGCGGCGCTCGGTCGCCGAGATGCGCGCGCCGATCTCGGCGAGCGCGGCCGGGTCGGCGTCGGCCGGGAGGCCGTCGCCGCCAAGCTTGAGCGCGCGGATCAGCGCGCGATGCACGATCAGGTCCGCATAGCGCCGGATCGGCGACGTGAAGTGGGCGTAGCGGCGCAGGTTGAGACCGAAGTGGCCGTAGTTCTCGGCCGCATATTCGGCCTGCGACTGGCTGCGCAGCACCACCTCGTTGACGAGGGTCTCGTTGTCGCCGCCCTTTACGCGCTCGAGGATGCGATTGAACTGCTCGGGCCGCAGCGCGCCCGCCTTGGGCAGCGAGATGTCGAGGGTGGCGAGGAACTCGCGCAGGGCGTGGAGCTTCTCGACCGACGGCTCGTCGTGAACGCGGTAGACGAGCGGCGTGTGGGTGCGCTCCAGCGTCTCGGCGGCCGCCACGTTGGCGAGGATCATGAACTCCTCGACCAGCCGATGGGCGTCGAGGCGCTGCGGCGTCACCACGCGGTCGATGGTGCCGTCCGGCTTGAGCACGATCTTGCGTTCCGGCAGGTCGAGGTCGAGCGGGCCGCGCTCCTCGCGCGCGCGCTTGAGGGCGGCGTAAGCCGCATAGAGCGGGCGCAGCACCAGCGCCAGCAGCGGCTCGGTGACGCCGTCGGGGCGGCCGTCGATGGCGTCCTGCGCCTGCGCGTAGGTGAGCCGCGCGAACGAGCGCATCAGCACGCGGTGGAAGGTATGCGAGCGCTTGCGGCCGTCGGCGCCGATCACCATGCGCACCGCGAGCGCGGCGCGGTTCTCGCCGGGGCGCAGCGAGCACAGGTCGTTGGAGATGCGCTCGGGCAGCATCGGCACGACGCGGTCGGGGAAGTAGGTCGAGTTGCCGCGCGCGAGGGCCTCGCGTTCGAGCGCGGAGCCGGGGCGCACATAGTGGGCAACGTCGGCGATCGCAACGTCGACGATGAAGCCGCCCGGATTGGTGACATCGGTGTCGACACGGGCGAACACGGCGTCGTCATGGTCCTTGGCGTCGGCCGGATCGATGGTCACGAGCGGGACCTCGCGCCAGTCCTCGCGGCCCTCGAGGGTCGCGGGGCGGGCGCGCTCCGCCTCGTGCAGCACCTCCTTGGCGAACACGTGCGGGATGCCGTGCGCGTGGATGGCGATCAGGCTCACGGCCTTCTCGCTCGCGAGCGAGCCGAGCCGCTCCTTCACGTGCGCGAGCGGCAGCCCGAAGCGGCCGGATTTCTCCACCTCGACGGCGACGAGGTCGCCGTCCTGCGCGCCGCCGGTGTGGTGCGGCGCGATCGTGAGCTCGCGGCCGGCGTTCTTCTTGTCGATCGGGACGAGGCGCCCGCCGTCCGCGACGGCGCGGAAGATGCCGAGCACGCGCTGCTTGGCGCGCTCGACCAGCTTGATGACGCGGCCGCGGTAGCGGATCGCATCATCGTCGTCGGCGGCCTCTTCGGTCTTGAGCAGCGCGCGGTCGCCGACGCCGGGAATCTCGGCGGGCTTGGCCTTGCGCGGCACGTGGATGCGGATTTTCGGCGCTTCGCCGTGCGCCTGCGCATCCCATTCGGTGGGGACCGCGATCAGCTCGCCATCGGCGTCGCGGCCCGTGATATCGGCGAGCACCACAGCCGGCAGGGTGCCGGCATGGTGCAGTTTCTTGCGGCGGCGTTCGAGCCGGCCATCATCGGTGAGTTCTCGTAGCATTGTCTTGAGGGCGGCGCGGTCGGCGTTTTTGAGCCCGAAGGCGCGCGCGATCTCGCGCGTGCCGACCTTGCCGGATTGAGAGGAGACGAAGGCGAGCAAATCGTCCTTCGAGGGAAGCCCGGGTTGCGGGCGGTTGTGAGCGGCCAAGAATTCTTCCATCAGGCGCTGAAAAAAATATGGGGAGCGCCCGGCCGGATTGCCAGGAGCATTTTCAGGCGAAAGCCTGCCCCGACCCGATCGGGGGTGGAAGCCGGTTCGCCGTCGAAAATGCGACCAAATCATGAGTCCTTATTTGGCGGCCTTCTTTTTCTTCGCGAGAGGCTTCGCGGCCTCCTTGGGCGGCTTGGCGGCAGGTGCCGGCGACCTCGCGGGCTTGGCGCGGCGCGCCCGCGGCGCATCGCCAGCGGTCGCTCCGGCTGGAGTCTTGGCAGGCGACTTTGCGAGAGACTTAGCCGACTTGCGCCTCGACCCGCCGCCGGTGCCGGCGCGCGCGTCGATGAGCTCGACCGCCTGGGCGAGGGTGACCTGCTCGGGCGTCATGTCCTTGGGCAGCGTGGCATTGACGCCAGCGTGGCTCACATAGGGGCCGTAGCGGCCGTTCTTGACAACGATCGGCCCGCCCTTGGCGGTAGATCGCCGAGCGGACGGCCGGGGTCCTGGCCGAAGCGGCCCTTGCGCGGGCCCTTGGCGATCTTCTCGGCGATCAGCGTGACGGCGCGGTTGATGCCGACCGTAAAGACCTCGTCGCGGTTTTCCAGGTTGGCGTAGGTCTTGTTGTGCAGCACGTAGGGGCCATAGCGGCCGATGCCGGCCAGGATCGGCTTGCCGTCCTCGGGATGCGCGCCGACCTCGCGCGGCAGCGGCAGCAGCCTGATCGCCTTGTCGAGGTCCATCGCCGGCCGGCGGCCAGTCCTTGGGCAATCTGGCGCGCTTGGGTTTTTCGCCGTCCTGCCTTCCCCGACCACGTAGGGGCCGAAGCGGCCCGGCGCAGCTCACCTCGTGGCCGGTCGCGGGATCGTCGCCGAGCTCCTCTTCGACGGCGCCTGCCGCCCTCGCCGGCGGCGCGCGATCGGGCGCGTGTAGCGGCACTCCGGATAGTTCGAGCAGCCGATGAAGGCGCCGAACTTGCCGGTCTTGATCGACAGCCGGCCGGTGCCGCACGTCGGGCAGGCGCGCGGATCGCCCCCGTCGCCCTTGTCGGGAAAGATGTGCGGCCCAAGCATCTCGTTGAGCGCTCGATGACCTGGCCGATGCGCAGGTCGCCGATCTCGCCGACCGCGGCGGTGAAGTCGCGCCAGAACTCGCGCAGCAGCGCCTTCCAGTCCATCTCGCCGGCGGAGACCCGGTCGAGCTTCTCCTCGAGCTCGGCGGTGAAGTCGTACTCGACGTAGCGGCGGAAGAAGTTGCTCCAGGAACGCCGTGACCAGCCGGCCCTTGTCCTCCGGGACGAAGCGGCTCTTGTCCATGCGCACGTAGTCGCGGTCGCGCAGCACCGCAGGATCGAGGCGTAGGTCGAGGGCCGGCCGATGCCGAGCTCTTCCATGCTTCTTGACCAGTGAGGCTTCGGAGTAGCGCGGCGGCGGCTCGGTGAAGTGCTGGTCGGCGCTCGATCGCGCTGCACTCGGCCGCGTCGCCCTCGGCCATCTTGGGCAGGCGGCGCTCGTCCGTCCTCGGTCCTGCGCGCGCGCTCGGTCGTCGCGGCCTTCCTGGTAGACGCGCGAGGTAGCCGTCGAACTTGGATCACCTGGCCGGTGGCGCGCAGGCCGGTCTGGCCGTCGGCGCTCTCCAGATGTCGACGGTGGTGCGCTCGATCTCGCGCCGCCTCCATCTGGCGAGGCGATCATCCGCTTCCAGATCAGCTCGTAGAGCCGGCCGAGGTCGGGCTCGAGGCGCAGCGACGCCCGGGTTGCGGCGCGAGGCTGGTCGGCCGGATCGCCTCGTGCGCCTCCTGGGCGTTCTTGGCCTTGGTCTGGTAGTGGCGCGGCGCCTCGGGCACATAGCGCGCGCCGTAGTCGGCGCCGATCACGTCGCGCGCCTCGGCCAGCGCCTCGGGCGCGCTCTGCGACGCCGTCGGTGCGCATGTAGGTGATGAGGCCGACCGTCTCGCCGCCGATGTCGACGCCCTCGTAGAGCCGCTGGCCGCGCGCATGGTGCGGTCGGCGGAGAAGCCGAGCTTGCGCGCCGGCCTCCTGCTGCAGGGTCGAGGTGGTGAACGGCGGCGGCGGCGTTGCGCCGGCCGGCTTGCTTCTCGACCGAGCGCGACCTTGAAGCCGGCCGCCTCCACGCGCCGGCTTGGCGTCCCGGCCTCGGCCTCGTCGCCGATGTCGAGCCGCGTGAGCCGCTTGCCCTCGTGCTTGACCAGGCGGGCCAGGAACGGTCGCCGCCGGCGCGAGACGTCGGCCTCGACGCGACCAGTATTCCTGCGCGCCGAACGCCTCGATCTCCAGCTCGCGGTCGAGACCAGGCGCAGCGCCACCGACTGCACCCGGCCGGCCGAGCGCGCGCCCGGCAGCTTGCGCCACAGCACCGGCGAGAGCGTGAAGCCGACCAGGTAGTCGAGCGCGCGGCGCGCCAGATAGGCGTCGACCAGCTCCATGGTCGATCTTGCGCGGGTTCTTCATCGCGTCGGTGACGGCCGCCTGGTGATGGCGTTGAAGACGACGCGCTCGACGTCGACGTCCTTGAGCAGCTTGCGCTCCTTGAGCACCTGCAGCACGTGCCAGGAGATCGCCTCGCCCTCGCGGTCCGGGTCGGTGGCGAGGATGAGCTTGTCGGCGCCCTTGACGGCCCTGGCGATGTCGCCGAGGCGCTTCTGCGCCTTGCCGTCGACCTCCCAGATCATCTTGAAGTCGTTGTCGGGATCGACCGAGCCATCCTTGGGCGGCAGGTCGCGCACATGGCCGAACGAGGCCAGCACCTCATAGCCCCGGCCGAGGTATTTATTGATCGTTTTTGCTTTCGCCGGCGATTCGACGACGACTATGTTCATGACAAACCACGGGTTTTTACGGAGTCGGCAGGGCGATTCACGGCGGAATTGACGGCCGAGGTCGCGGGGAAAATGGGTAAGTCACCCCGGCCTGTCAAATCGCTTCCGGTATCCAGATAGAGGTAGTGGCTCCGGAAGGCGCCGGCAGGCAGGTGGCGCATCGGCGCAATTCCCTTATGGAACAATGGCCTAAATCCGGGTCGCGACTTTTTTGTTGCGAAGGGTAACATTTCTGCCCGGATCGGCCGCGCGAGCGGCGTCTCCGGATGGGTTCCCTCAATGAACCCTGGTTCTTAAGGTTCTGTTGCCGGGAGCATCATACCAGCGCGACCAGGCCCTGCCGCCGGTCCAGCCGGCCGGCCACGTCGAGCTCCAACAGGGTGGTGCGCACGATCGCGGGCGAGGCACCGGACAGCCGGATCAGGTCGTCGATCGCGACCGCGCTCGGGCCGAGCAGCGCCAGGATACGGGAGCGCTCGCCATCGTCGGGCTCGGCCGCGGGCGGGCCGGCCGCGGCTTCGGCCGCATGCGCAATGGGCCGCGGCCGGCCGAGGATCGGCTCGACCACCTCGATCACGTCGCTCGCCGTGGTGACGAGCGCCGCGCCCTGCTTGAGCAGGCCGTTGCTGCCCTCCGCGCGCGGGTCGAGCGGGGAGCCGGGCGCCGCAAACACCTCGCGGCCCTGCTCGGCGGCGAGCCGCGCCGTGATCAGCGAGCCCGAGCGCAGCGCGGCCTCGATCACGATCACGCCGAGTGCAACGCCGGAGATGATCCGGTTGCGGCGCGGGAAGTCGCGGCTGCGCGGCTCCCAGTCGAGCGGCATTTCGGTGACCGCGGCGCCGTGCGCCAGCAACGCCTCGAGCAAAGCGAGATGCTCGGGCGGATAGACGCGCGCGTGGCCGCCGGCCAGCACCGCGACGGTGCCGCTCGCAAGGCTCGCGCGGTGGGCGCTCGCGTCAATGCCGCGCGCGAGCCCGGACGCGATGGCGAAACCTGCCTCGCCCAGCTCGCGCGCGAGGCGCTCGGCGAATTTCAGCCCGGCCGCCGAGGCGTTGCGGGCACCGACGATCGCCAGCAGCGGGCGCGCCAGCGCGGCGCGCTCGCCGCGCACCGCGAGCAGCGGCGGCGCGTCGTCGATCTCGCGCAGGCGCGCCGGGTAGTCGGGCTCGCCGAGCGCGACGAGCTCGACGCCGAGCTCGCGCGCGCGGGCGAGCTCGCGCTCGGCATCCGGGCGCGCGCAGACGCGCGGGCCGCGCGCGGCGCCGCCGCGGCGGGCAAGCTCGGGCAGTGCCGCGAGCGCCGCGCCGGCGCTGCCGTAGTGATGCAGCAGGCTCTTGAACGTGCGCGGCCCGACATTGTCGCTGCGGATGAGCTGCAGCCAGTCGAGCCGCTGCGCGTCGGTGAGCCGGACCTCGGGTTCGCGGGGCATGAGGGGCATGAAGGACATGAAGGAAAGGAAGCCGAACTTGAGCGTTCGCGTTTTGTTCTATATGCACCAGTCGCTCGCGTCAAGGCGCAAGCGGCTGGCCTGCTTACCAGAAACGGTAGTTCAGGCGGGCGCGCACGATGTTGGTCTGCATGCGCTCGGTGTCCGCATAGGTCGCGGTGGTGCCGGCCGGAGCGGGGAAGACGCCGAGCACCGGGCCCGGCACGGCGCCGTTGAAGAGCGTGAAGGTCCCCGTATCCATGTGGAGATACTCGAGGCCCGCGGTCCAACGCGGTGCAAGCGCCATCTCGGCGCCGACGCCGATCACGTAGCCGCCCTGGGTCGCCGACGCGCTGAACACGGTGGCGCTGCCGCCGACTCCCGTGTCGGTCACGGTGTTGGCGACGTGCTGCCACGCAAAGCCGCCCGTGACGTAGAACAGCCAGTTGTCCTGTGCGTAGCCGACCCGGCCGCGGAAGGTGCCGAACGCATCGACCTTCGGCGTGCCCGTGATGGTGCAGCCCGCGACACCGCAGCCGACCGACGTGTTGCCGCTCGCCGAGGAGCCGTCGATATCCGCCTCGAGGCCGAACACGAGGTGGCCGGTCTGCCAGTTGTAGCCGATCTGGCCGCCGCCCACGATGCCGCTGAAGCTGGCCAACGTCGCCGCATTCGCGACGAAAACGCCGCCGCCACCGACCAGGGCGTTGAGGGTCCCGGTGTTGTCGTTATCGACCCAGCCGCCGCCCAGGTTCACGCCGGCATAGAAGCCGGTCCAGTTGTAGACCGCCGGCGCGGCCGCAACGACGCGAGGCGCCGCCTTATAGGGCATCGGCAGATCGGTGGCCGCCGCCGCCCCGCCGAACGCAACAACGAAGACCGAAACCGCCGCCAGACCGCCGATACGCATGATGCCACCCGTACGCAGGACCTTGTTACCGCCCATGTTGTGGCACGGCGGCGGCGCCAAAGCTGTGTTGAATCAGCAACATATCGTTGGAATCGTGTGCAACCAACGGCTGCGCGGCGCGCCAATCCGGCGACCAACCGGCGAAGATTGGCTTTCCGGCCGATCCAAAGCATAGTGCCGAGATGGCAGACGCGAACGAGCAACAACCCGTCATCCTTCCGTTCCGAGACAAGGACGGTCCGGGCTGGCACGTGGTCATTCGCTATCATGCGGGCCACGAGCGGCGCGTCGACGGCTTTGCGAGCGAAGAAGAGGCGATGGAATGGATCGTCGAGAACGCGGGCCAGCTCGACAAATAGCCTGACGGCTGATCGCGAGCTTCAGCGGCCGATCTTTCCTTCCGTTCCGGCGACGAGCCGCCGTATGTTGGCGTGATGGCTCGCCCACATCAGCACCGTGAGCAGGGCGAACAGCTCGGCTTCCTGCAGATATTTGTCGAACCACAGGAACGCGATGGTGACGAGGCTCGCGACAAGGGCGGCGAGCGACGAGTAGCGGGTGATGACCGCGACCGCGAGCCAGGCGAGGCAGAACACCAGCGCGCCTTGCCACACGAGCGCGATCAACAGGCCGATGAACGTCGCGACTCCCTTGCCGCCGTGGAACCAGAGCCAGACCGGAAACAGGTGGCCCAGAAAGGCGCCGAGCGCCGCCAGGATAGCGAGGTCCTGGCCGCCGAAATGATACGCGACCAGCACCGCGACCGTGCCCTTGAGCGTGTCGAGGATGAGGGTCGCGGCGGCAAGCCCCTTGCGGCCGGTGCGCAGCACGTTGGTGGCGCCGATATTGCCCGAGCCGATGCTGCGCAAATCCTGCGTGCCGGCGAGCCGCGTGAGCACGAGGCCGAACGGGATCGAGCCGAGCAGATAGCCGAACACGAACGCCGCCGCGTAGTAGGGCAGGGCGAGCGACCAGTTGATCGGATGCAGCATCGGGTGGCGCTGGCTCGTAGAAGATTCTTTGACTGGCGCATGTCCTTGGCGGCGAACCGGTGTCCACCCCGGATCAAGTCCGGGGCAGACTTTCGCCGGGACATGCGCTGTCAAACGTACTCGTACACGGTGCGGCCCGCAACGATGGTGCGGGTCACGCGGCCGGTGAGGCGCGCCTCGTCGAACGGCGTGTTCTTGCACTTCGACTTGAGCTCGGCGGGATCGAGCACCCAGGGCGCGTCGAGGTCGATCACGATCACGTCGGCGGGGCCGCCGGGCCGCAGCGTGCCGCCCGGCAGGCCGAGCAGCCCGGCCGGCCGCGTCGACATCGCCTTGAGCAGCGCCACGAGCTCGATCGCGCCGCCATGCACGAGGCGCAGGCCGGCGACGAGCATGGTCTCGATGCCGATCGCGCCGGGCGCGGCCTCGGCGAAGGGCAGGCGCTTGGTCTCGACGTCCTGCGGATCGTGGTCGGACATCACGGTGTCGATGAGCCCGCTCGCCACCGCGGCGACCAGCGCGGCGCGATCCTCCTCGGCGCGCAGCGGCGGCGTGAGCTTGCAGAAGGTGCGGTAGGAGCCGACGTCGACCTCGTTGAGGGTGAGATGATTGATCGAGGCCGCGGCCGTGACCGCATAGCCCGCCTCCTTGGCGCGGCGCACCACCTCGAGGGATTCGGCGCAGGTCACCGAGGCCGCGTGATAGCGCCCGCCCGTTAGGCCGACGAGGCGGATGTCGCGCTCGAGCATGATGGTCTCGGCCGCCTTCGGCGCGCCGATCAGGCCGAGCCGCGCCGCGAACTCGCCCTCGTTCATGACGCCTTCGCCGGTGAGGTCGGGGTCCTCGGTGTGATGCACGATCAGCGCGTCGAAGTCGCCCGCATAGGTGAGCGCGCGGCGCATCACCTGGGCGTTGGTGACGCTCTTTGCGCCGTCCGTGAACGCCACCGCGCCGGCGGCCTTGAGCAGGCCGATCGCAGCCATCTCCTCGCCCTTGAGGCCCTTGGTCAGCGCCGCCATCGGATACACGTGCACGATCGCGGTGTCGCGGGCGCGGCGCATCACGAAATCGACCACGGCCGGCTCGTCGATTGCCGGGTTGGTGTCGGGCTGGCACACGATGGTGGTGACGCCGCCCGCGGCCGCGGCCTGGCTCGCCGACGCAAATGTCTCGCGGTACTCGGCGCCGGGCTCGCCCACGAAGGCGCGCATGTCGATCAGGCCGGGCGCGACCACCTTGCCCTTGCAGTCGACGATCTCGGTGCCTTCCGGCACGCCGGCGGCGCCGATGCCGCGCTTGCTCTCGCGGATCAGGCCCTCGGCGATCAGGAGGTCGCCCGTGATCTCGAGGTCGCGCGACGGATCGATGATCCGCGCATTGGTGAGCAGGATCGGGCGGCGCTCGGACAACATCATCATGCGTTCGGCAGGTTGCGTGAGAGCGCCTCGAGCACCGCCATGCGCACGGCGACGCCCATCTCGACCTGCTGGCGCACCAGCGATTGGGCGCCGTCGGCGACGGCCGAGTTGATCTCGACGCCGCGGTTCATCGGGCCGGGATGCATGACGAGGGCGTCGGGCTTCGCATAGGCGAGCTTCTTGGCGTCGAGGCCGAAATAGGCGGCGTATTCCTGCAGCGAGGGCACGAACGAGCCGTTCATGCGTTCGCGCTGCAGCCGCAGCATCATCACGATGTCGGCGCCGCGCAGGCCCTCGCGCATGTCGCGGAAGACCTCGACGCCGAGGCGCTCGATGCCGGGCGGCAGCAGCGTCGAGGGCGCGACCACGCGCACGCGCGCCCCCATGGTGTTGAGCAGGATGATGTTCGAGCGCGCGACGCGGGAGTGGAGAATGTCGCCGCAGATCGTGACGGTCAGCCCCTCGATGCGGCCCTTGTTGCGGCGGATGGTGAGCGCATCGAGCAGCGCCTGGGTGGGATGCTCGTGCGCGCCGTCGCCCGCATTGATCACCGAGCAGTCGACCTTGCGGGCGAGCAGCTCGACGGCGCCCGACGCATGATGCCGCACGATGATGATGTCGGGATGCATGGCGTTGAGCGTGATGGCGGTATCCATCAGCGTCTCGCCCTTGCGCATCGAGGAGGTACCGGTCGACATGTTCATCACGTCGGCGCCGAGCCGCTTGCCGGCGAGCTCGAAGGAGGCCTGCGTGCGGGTCGAGACCTCGAAGAACAGGTTGATCTGGGTGCGACCGCGCAGCGAGGCGCGCTTCTTCTCGATCTGCCGGTTGAGTTCGACGAACTCTTCGGACAGGTCGAGCAGCCCGACGATCTCGTCGCGCGTGAGTTCGTCGATCCCCAGCAGGTGCCGACGGCTGAGGACGAAGGAGGATTTCGGAACGATGTTCATTAAAGCGGCACCTATAGGCGCATCACGGGGAGTTGGCAAGGGCGCGCGGCGCGCCATGT
>CAVPGG010000178.1:0-5687 GCA_963703755.1 uncultured Pseudomonadota bacterium | reverse complement strand
TCGGTGCTGATCAAGGACATCTCGAAGGACATCGTGGTCGCCGGCGGCGGCTCGCATCCATCGGCGCTGCCGCAGGAGACGCTGCACGAGTCCCTGCTCGACCTGGTCTTCGTCGCCGAGGCAGACGTTGCGTTTCCGGCGATCTGCGACGGCGCCGACCCCGCAAACGTCAGGAACGTCTGGTACCGGCAGGACGGAAAGCCGTGCTCCAGCGGCCTTGCGGCGCCGATCGCCAACCTCGACGACCTGCCGATGCCGGCCTGGGACCTCTACCCGCTCGAGGACTACCGGCAAATCTCCCGGCTGCTGTGCAAGCGGCCGCCGATCACCATGGCGGAGTTTTCCCGCGGCTGCGTCTTTCTCTGCGACTTCTGCGCCAGCAAGATCACCATGGCGCGCGGCTATCGCAAGAAGTCGCCGGAGCGCTGTGCCGAGGAGGTGCGGCTGATGCATCGGCTCGGCTTCCGCGAGTTCATGCTGGCCGACGACATCTTCACGTCCGACAAGGAATGGGCGATGGAGGTGTGCGAGGCGATCATCCGCACCGGCGTCGACATGGCGTGGACCTGCTCGAACGGCATCCGGGTCGAGAGCGCCGACGACGAGCTCTTCCGCCTGATGCGGCGCGCCGGCTGCTATCGCGTGTCGTTCGGCTTCGAGAGCGGCAACGACAAGGTGCTCAAGCAGTTCGGCAAGAGCGGCAAGGCGACGATCGACGGCGGCAAGATCGCGGTCGAGCGCGCCCGCCGTGCCGGCATCGAGGTGACCGGATTCTTCATGCTCGGGCTCTCGCCCGACACCGAAGACACCATGATGGACACCATCGAGTTCGCGCGGACCCTGCCGGTCGACATGATGAAGTTCGGGATCACGATCGCGTTTCCCGGCACCTCGATGTTCAACGACTACAACACGAACGGGCTGATCCGCAGCTTCGACTGGGACGAGTATTTCATCTACACGACCAAGCCGCTGTTCGCGCACAAGACGCTCACCTACGCGCAGATCCAGCACTACGTGAAGCTCGCGCATCGCAGGGCGATCTTCCAGAACCCCGCCTTCTGGGCGCGGCGCATCCGCCGCGGCATCCGCACCGGCGAATTCCTCTGGGACGTCTACTACGCGCTGCAATATCTGAGCCGGCCGACCGTGAGCGACGCCCTTGCGTCGCACTACTACGCGCCGCAGCGATGGCCGCGCTACGACTTCGCCAAGTCCAAGCCGTCGATGGCCGCGCATCAAGTGGTCCGGCAGGACAAGCGCTCGCACGCGCCCGTTGCGGCCGCGGGTTGACGGCTGCCACGACCGAGCGCGGATTGACGGCCGCGCAGCCCCGCGGAATATGCCGCATCTGCCGGGAAGCGGAGGCGGGGAACCGTGCCTCGTAGCGAGATCAAGATTCTTTCGGCGATGACGGCGGCGAGCGTCGCGATCCTCATCGTGGCGGGCCGGTTCGTCCCACAACTGCTGCCCGACACGCCCGGCTATCTGCGGATCGTCGGATATCCGGCCTTCCTGAGCGAGCCGCGCACCCCGCTCTACGGCTGGCTCGTCGCCGCGCTCGATCTCGGCGGCAGCAGCCATCGCGCGGTGCCGGCGTTTCAGATCGCGACTTATCTTGCGGCGGTCTGGTTCCTGATCGCCCAATTGCGCCGGTTCGGTCTCTCGGCGGCGGCGACGCTCAGCGTGGGCGCCGCGTTGCTCATCGCCGACGCATTCCTGATCGACGTCAACTGGGTGCATCCCGAGCTGTTGTCGATCACCTGCGGATTGGTCGCCGTGGGCGCCACGGTCGAGCTCACCCGTCCGCAGGCGCGCCGCTGGGCATGGTGGCTGCTGGGCGTGAGCGCGGGCATCGCCTATGTGCTGCGGCCAAGCTTCCTGCTGCTGGTGGCCGCGCTGCCCGCACTGTACGTGCTGTTGCGGGCAATTCGCGGCGATCGGCTCCGGCTCACGCGCGCCGTGGCGATTCTCGCCGTTTCGATCGCGCCTTTCGCCGGCATCGCATCGTTGCGCGCCGCGACGGTCGGCGACCCCAATATCGTCTCGTTCGGCGGCTTTGCGATGTCCGGCCTGGCGACGCTGATCGTGTCGGACGACACGGTCGCGCGGGTGCCCGCCGACGTCAGGCCTTTTGCCGCGCAGGTCCTCGCCGCCCGCCGCGCCGGCGAGGAGAGCGGACGCCTGATCGGAATTCCGCGCAACGCCAGCAACGAGCGCTCGTTCTACTCGGCCGCGCTCGGCTATTTCGACGTGCTCGCGCGCACGCACGACGACGGCATCTACCAGATCATCGCGCCGACCCGGCAGCCGAACGAAAGCTGGGTCGATTTCAATCGGCGCCTGACCCGCTTCTCGCTTGCGGTCGTGCGCGCATCGCCCGGACGTTACGCCGCGTGGATCGTGGGCGCGGCCACGCGGGTGGCCGGCCGCTCGCTGGTGGCGAACCTTCCAGTCGCCCTGGCGATCGTGGCGCTCGCCATCTTGTGGCCATGGCACCTGCTCGTGCGCGGGCAGGTCGGCGTGGCGCCGCGCGCGCGTCTCGATATTCCGGTGATGGCCATGCTGGCGATCATGTGGTTCATCGGCGCCGGCGTGCTGACCATCCTGATGAGCGCACCGAGCATCCGCTACATCGATACGTCGGACGTCCTGGTGGCGCCGCTGTTCATCTACTGGGCGGCGCTTGTGGTACGGCCGACCGCTTCCGATCAAGTGTGATCGGAAGCCGGTCTGGATTCGATATTTGGTCGCATTTTCTACGGAAAACCGGTGGCCACTTTTCCTGAAAATGCTCTCAGCCGGCCGTCAACGCGGCGCGGCCCTGACCACGTTCAGGATCAGCGCGGCGAGGCAGCCGAGCAGAAGGACGCCGCCGGCGGGCAGTGCGGCGCCCGGCACGCGCGACAGCAGGGCGGCGAGCGCCACGATCGCGACGATCGACACGGCGAGCCACCCATCGTCGACGAGCAGGCCGATGAGCTCGCGCCAGGCGCCAGCGATGATCTTCATGGCGCGACCTCCATGGCGGGCCGCTGGGCGGCGCGGACGCCGACGAGCGCGGTGAGCAGGAACAGGAGCGCGATCGCCGGAATGGCGAGATCCTCGCCGGGCCAGGGCACGCCGAGCCCTTCGCCGACCCAGAACACGCCGAACGCCGACAGCATTACGCCGACCGCGAACTTGAGCGCATTCTCGGGCACGCGCGCGAGCGGCCGATGGACCAGAAGGCCCACGCCGAGCACGAGCGCGGCCGCCGCCAGCGCGCCGAGGCTCGCCGGAACGATGAGCCCGCGCCCAGCGCCGACCGCGATGACGATGAACACCACCTCGAGGCCTTCGAGCAGCACCGCCTTGAAGCTGGCGAGCCCGGCGAGCCAGTCGAGCCGCGTCTCGCGCCGCTGCGCCTGCTCGCGCAGCTCAGCGGTCTCGGCCGCGAAGGCGAGCGTCTCGTCGTGCAGCGCGATGACGCCGGCGCCGCGCAGGATCGCCTTGCGCAGCCAGCGCATGCCGAACAGCAGCAGCAGCAGGCCGACCGCGAATTGCAGCGCGCCGAGCGGGATCAACCCGAGCAGCGGTCCGAACGCGATGACGATGAGAGCGAGCAAAGCCAAGCCGGCGAGCGCGCCGAGCGAAGCCGGGCGCCAGCCGCGCACGGTGGCGACCGCAAGCACGATCGTGAACGCCTCCACGACCTCGACGACGGAGCTCAGGAAGGCGGCCGAGACGGCCGGTGCGACGGTGGTCCAGGTCAGCATGGGGCGTCCTTCCGTCGACAATCAACGCAACTGACATGGGGCCAAGGTCGCGCCGGGGCAATTAAAACTTTTTTCAATGATCCCAAACGAAACGGCGGCCTTCCGGCCGCCGTCAATTACCATCTTCGGCGAGCTTGGCCCGCCTCGCAAGGACGCGTCTTTCACTCCGCCGCGATGCGCACCTCGGGGGCGGCGGCGCGCACGTCGGCGTCGACGTGCTCCTCGAACTGCACGAAGTTCTTCTGGAACATGGCGACCAGCTTGCGCGCGGTCTGGTCGAACTCGAGCTTGTTCTGCCAGGTCTTCTGCGGATAGAGCAGGTGCGGCTCGACGCCGGCGAGTTGCGTCGGCACCGAGAAGCCGAAATAGGGATCGGTGCGGAACTTGGCGTTGCGCAGCGAGCCGTCGAGTGCCGCCGTGAGCAGCGTGCGGGTCACCTTGATCGGCATGCGGCGGCCGACACCGTAGATGCCGCCGGTCCAGCCGGTGTTGACCAGCCAGCAATCGACGCCGTGCACGCCAATCAGCTCGCGCAGCAGGTTGCCGTAGACCGACGGATGGCGCGGCAGGAACGGCGCGCCGAAACAGGTGGAGAACTCGGGCTCGACGCCGACCAGCCCCTTCTCGGTGCCGGCGACCTTGGCGGTGTAGCCGGACAGGAAGTGGTACATCGCCTGCGCGGGCGTGAGCTTGGCGATCGGCGGCATCACGCCGTAGGCGTCGGCGGTGAGCAGCACGATGTTCTTCGGCATACCGGCGCGGCCGGTGCGCGAGGCGTTCGGGATGAAGTCGAGCGGATAGGCCGAGCGGGTATTCTCGGTCTTCGAGTCGTTCTCGAAGTCGCAGATGCGCGTCTCCGGGTCGAACACGACGTTCTCGAGGATCGTGCCGAACCGCAGGGTCGCGTCGTAGATCTCGGGCTCGGCCTCGCGCGAGAGCTTGATGCACTTGGCGTAGCAGCCGCCCTCGAAGTTGAACACGCCCTGCGGGCCCCAGCCGTGCTCGTCGTCGCCGATGAGCGTGCGGTTGGGATCGGCCGACAGCGTGGTCTTGCCGGTGCCGGAGAGGCCGAAGAACAGCGCGACGTTGCCGCCCGGGCCGACATTGGCCGAGCAGTGCATCGGCATCACGCTCTTCGGCCGGAAGGTAATAGTTGAGCGTGGTGAAGACCGATTTCTTCATCTCGCCCGCGTAGTAGCTGCCGCCGATCAGGATCATGCGCTTGGTGAAGTTGATCGCGATGATGGTCTCGGAGCGCACGCCGTGCCGCTTGGGATCGGCCTTGAACGAGGGCAGGCACAGGATGGTGAAGTCCGGCACGTAGTGCGCCAGCTCGGAACGATCGGGGCGGATCAGCAGCGAGCGGATGAACAGCGAGTGCCAGGCGAGCTCGGTGAAGACGCGCGCCTTGATGCGGTACTTCGGATCGGCGCCGCCATAGAGGTCCTGGGCGTAGAGCTGCTTGTCCTTCGCGTGGGCGAGGAAGTCCTGGTAGAGCAGGTCGAACTGGACCGGCGTGAGCTTGCCGTTCTTCGCCCACCAGATGGTCTTCTCGGTCTGCTCGTCGCAGACCACGAACTTGTCCTTGGGACTGCGGCCCGTGTGGACGCCGGTCTCGGCGCAGAACGCGCCGCCTTCGACGATCGAGCCTTCGTGGTTGGCGACCGCGTGCTCATAGAGCCGCGCGTCGTTCAGGTTCCAGTGGACGGCCGCGAGATCCATAAGGCCGAATTTGTCCGCGCCATGCGCGCTGTTCCGCAGACCTGTTTCCTGCACGATGACCTCCAAACGCCTCCGGCCGCCGCCTGTTTCGACCGAGCCCCTCCGGACCGCCGACGACGGCCCGCACACAAGTATAACGCCCGCCGGGCGGGCGCGCGACCTATAGTCGGGCAGTGTTCCGTTGCCAAGAACGGTCTACGGGGAATG
>CAVPGG010000177.1:0-3846 GCA_963703755.1 uncultured Pseudomonadota bacterium | reverse complement strand
CACAGCCCTCCTCCCGCCGGTTGCCTCGCCGCGGCCCCGCCCCTATAGTCCGCCGCATCTCGGAGCGTAGCGCAGCCCGGTTAGCGCACCAGTCTGGGGGACTGGGGTCCCGAGTTCAAATCTCGGCGCTCCGACCAATCAACCAACTGAAATTTCGCTTCAGACCGAACCGCCGCTTCAACGACCGGGTGCTTTGGAAACAGTGCGGAAGAACGTTCGCTGCAAATCGCCGCGTGGCAACCTCGCGGTCAGATTTTATGTCTTTGCAAATGCCCGCCGAGTCCCTTGAGAGTTCGCGACGGCGGTCTCAAAATCCGCGCCGTCGCCGTACACCATATCGCGGCGGAAGGTCGCGAAATTCGCCGCGTAGTCAGCGCTGGCCGCGATGCCGTCGATGGCCTTGAGCGTTTCGGCCTGGGGATCAGCCGTGTACGCGGGAAATCCTCGGCACGCGTCGCGGCTTCCGCGTCCATTGTCTCGCGAGCGAGCTTTGCAACGTCATCGGCGTCGTAATGGCCGCGGATCGCGTGAAGATCATGAATGTGACGGACGAGGTCGGATCGCGCTTCTCGCGCAGGCCGGCGAGCTCGGCGCCGGCGCGCCGCGTCAGCGCGACGAGCTTGTCGGCCGCCGTCCGAGAACGGACGCGCAGGCGATCGCTGGGATCTCGGGCGGCCTGGAATAGCCCTCGGCGACGAAAGAGGAGACCGGCCGGTCGACCGCGCCGCGCCGCAACGGAAAGACCGCCGTCTCGATCTTTATCGTGGGTCGTAGCGCCCCGCTTCCCTTCGCCATCGCCTCGTAGGGAAGTTGGTAGACCGTGTAGCGCCCCGCGTACATCGTCTTGCGGTGCTCCGGCTTCTCGGGATCGAACGTGAATCCGCCTCGAGCAACGCCTCGGTGATCGTCGTTCGCAGTTTGTGAAGCTGCCCCCGGCTCGGCCGCTCAACGCCGGTGATCCGGAGATCGATGTCCTCGGACATGCGCTGGAGGAGTCCATAGGCCCGCGCGAGAGCCGTGCCGCCGCCAAAGATCAGTCGGAACGGCGTCGTGTCCGCGGCCTCGATCGCGGCGAGCGCCTTGACGACGTACCAATCCTTCTCGACCAGCTCGGTGCTGGGTAGGCCAAAATGCTCTTGGATTTCGAGCAGCTCATCGAGCGTCGGGCTATCGCTCAAGGACCAGCTCCGCGTTGCCGTAGTGAAGACGGCGGCGGAAACGGCCCTTCACGCGCACGACCGGATTGACCGGCACTTGCGTTGAGCGGCCCTCGTTGTAGGCACGTTCGGATTCCGTCGGCTCCCACTGAACGCCGAGCTTGTCGAGCGCCTGGCGCGCGGCGCCAATGAAGCCATTGGGACTATGGAGCATGGGCCGCCCGGAAAGGCGCGACGGAATGGCCCGCCCATAGACGCCATAACCGAGGCGCACCAGATGTCCATCGCGCACGAGGCCGCGCAAGACGCGCAGCACCTGATCCTCGCCGCCAAGGTGGGTGAATTCGCGCGTGAGGAACACGGAGTCCCCGCGGCTGCGGGTGATCCGGTCCTCGATCTTCGCGCGCAATGTCTTTCGGCGGGGCATGGAACGCTCTCGCAAAAACCCGACACTGATATAGGCAAAAACCCGACATTTGGCAATGAAAAATGGCGTCTTTTCAACATCGTATGTAATTCAAGGCCTTGGCGGCCAGCCGGGTTGGACGACGTTGCGAAGAGAATGAGCATCTGCCCCGGCAACGGCAGACGCCGCAGGCGGCGCGTCGAGGCTCCGCGCCGCGAACGCGAGCACCGCGTTGATCTGCTCGCGCGCAATATCGAACTGCTCGACAATGTCGTCGATGCTCGCGCCGGCTTCGAGGTTCTCGAACACCGCGGACACGGGCATTCGCGTGTTGCGAAAAACCCATGCGCCGCCCAGCCGGCCGGCTGGGCGGCGCATGGGTTTTTCGCAACACGCGAATGCCCGTGTCCGCGGTGTTCGAGAACCTCGAAGCCGGCGCGAGCATCGACGACATTGTCGAGCAGTTCGATATTGCGCGCGAGCAGATCAACGCGGTGCTCGCGTTCGCGGCGCGGAGCCTCGACGCGCCGCCTGCGGCGTCTGCCGGTGCCGGGGCAGATTCTCTTTCTCTTCGCAACGTCGTCCAACCCGGCTGGCCGCCAAGGCCTTGAATCACATATCGACGTTGAAAAGACGCCATTTTTCATTGCCAAATGTCGGGTTTTTGCCTATATCAGTGTCGGGTTTTTGCGAGAGCGTTCCATGCCCCGCCGAAAGACATTGCGCGCGAAGATCGAGGACCGGATCACCCGCAGCCGCGGCGACTCCGTGTTCCTCACGCGCGAATTCACCCACCTTGGCGGCGAGGATCAGGTGCTGCGCGTCTTGCGCGGCCTCGTGCGCGATGGACATCTGGTGCGCCTCGGTTATGGCGTCTATGCGCGGGCCATTCCGTCGCGCCTTTCCGGGCGGCCCATGCTCCATAGTCCCAATGGCTTCATTGGCGCCGCGCGCCAGGCGCTCGACAAGCTCGGCGTTCAGTGGGAGCCGACGGAATCCGAACGCGCCTACAACGAGGGCCGCTCAACGCAAGTGCCGGTCAATCCGGTCGTGCGCGTGAAGGGCCGTTTCCGCCGCCGTCTTCACTACGGCAACGCGGAGCTGGTCCTTGAGCGATAGCCCGACGCTTGAGGAGCTGCTCGAAATCCAAGAGCATTTTGGCCTACCCAGCACCGAGCTGGCCGAGAAGGATTGGTACGTCGTCAAGGCGCTCGCCGCGATCGAGGCCGCGGACACGACGCCGTTCCGACTGATCTTTGGCGGCGGCACGGCTCTCGCGCGGGCCTATGGACTCCTCCAGCGCATGTCCGAGGACATCGATCTCCGGATCACCGGCGTTGAGCGGCCGAGCCGGGGGCAGCTTCACAAACTGCGAACGACGATCACCGAGGCGTTGCTCGAGGCGGGATTTCACGTTCGATCCCGAGAAGCCGGAGCACCGCAAGACGATGTACGCGGGGCGCTACACGGTCTACCAACTTCCCTACGAGGCGATGGCGAAGGGAAGCGGGGCGCTACGACCCACGATAAAGATCGAGACGGCGGTCTTTCCGTTGCGGCGCGGCGCGGTCGACCGGCCGGTCTCCTCTTTCGTCGCCGAGGGCTATTCAGGCCGCCCGAATCCCAGCGATCGCCTGCGCGTCCGTTCTTCGAGACGGCGGCCGACAAGCTCGTCGCGCTGACGCGGCGCGCCGGCGCCGAGCTCGCCGGCCTGCGCGAGAAGCGCGATCCGACCCTCGTCCGTCACATTCATGATCTTCACGCGATCCGCGGCCATTACGACGCCGATGACGTTGCAAAGCTCGCTCGCGAGACAATGGACGCGGAAGCCGCGACGCGTGCCGAGGATTTTCCCGCGTACACGGCTGATCCCCAGGCCGAAACGCTCAAGGCCATCGACGGCATCGCGGCCAGCGCTGACTACGCGGCGAATTTCGCGACCTTCCGCCGCGATATGGTGTACGGCGACGGCGCGGATTTTGAGACCGCCGTCGCGACTTCAAGGAACTGGCGGGCATTTGCAAAGACATAAAATCTGACCGCGAGGTTGCCGCGCGGCGATTTGCAGCGACTCTTCCCACTGTTTCCAAAGCACCCGGTCGTTGAAGCGGCGGTTCGGTCTGAAGCGAAATTTCAGTTGGTTGATTGGTCGGAGCGCCGAGATTTGAACTCGGGACCCCCAGTCCCCCAGACTGGTGCGCTAACCGGGCTGCGCTACGCTCCGAGATGCGGCGGACTATAGGGGCGGGGCCGCGGCGAGGCACCGGCGGGAGGAGGGCTGTG
>CAVPGG010000176.1:0-6284 GCA_963703755.1 uncultured Pseudomonadota bacterium | reverse complement strand
GTGGATGCGATGCGCCATGAACCAAGCGGTGCGGTAGGAACCGAAGCCAAGCATGCGCCAAAGCTGGTGCGCGCTCATGCCCTTCTTAGAGGCCGTCATGAGGTGCGTCGCCAGCAGCCACTTGTGCAGCGGGATGTGCGGAACGCTCATACAGCGTGCCCATGGTGGCCGTGAATGGCTTCTGGCACGCGCGGCACTTGTAGAGGCCGGGGCGCGTCGTCTTGCCCTTCAATTCGGTCGCATGGTCGATCACGCCGCAGTGCGGGCAGATCGGACCATCCGGCCAGCGGAGAGACTGGAAATGCTCGCGGGCCTTCTCTTCAGAGGTGAAAATCGGGTTGGTCAGATCGGCGGTCATCGGCGTTCGTCCTTGAGTGTGGACGAACTTTACCGCTTCACGGCCGGTATGTCAAGTGCATAATTCCCAGAACAAAGCCACCCGGCGAAACGCGAATGAAATCAATGATGCTCGCCGGGCGCGTCGTCGACGACGTTCGCCGGACCCCGACACGCTCGGTTTGGCAGAACATCCTAACTGGGATAACAGCAGCAACTTCAATGGCGGCATTGACGGCCGCCCTCACCACCGCAGCAGCGTCGCGCCCCACGTGAAGCCGCCGCCCATCGCCTCGAGCAGGATCAGGTTGCCCTTCTTGATGCGGCCGTCCGCGACCGCGACCGACAGCGCAAGCGGGATCGAGGCGGCCGACGTGTTGCCGTGCTTGTCGACCGTGATCACGACCTTCTCGGGCGCGATGCCGAGCTTGATCGCGGAGGCGTCGATGATGCGCTTGTTGGCCTGGTGCGGCACGAACCAGTCGATGTCGGCGGCGCTGTAGCCGGTCTCGACGAAACTGTCCTGGATCACGTCCGTGATCATCGCGACCGCGTGCTTGAACACCTCGCGGCCTTCCATGCGCAGGTGGCCGACCGTCTGCGTCGAGCTCGGCCCGCCGTCGACGTAGAGCTTGTCCTTGTAGCGGCCATCGGCGCGCAGGCGCGAAACCAGGATGCCGCGATCGTCGCGCGTGCCCGGAAGCTGCTGCGCTTCCAGGATCGCGGCGCCGGCGCCGTCGCCGAACAGCACGCAGGTGCCGCGGTCCTCCCAATCGAGGATGCGCGAGAAGGTCTCGGCGCCGATCACCAGCGCGCGCTTGAAGGTGCCGGCCTTGAGCAGCCCGTCGACGACCGCGAGCGCATAGACGAAGCCCGAGCACACCGCTTGCAGGTCGAAGGCCGCGCCCTGGGTGATGCCGAGGCCGGCCTGCACGCTGACGGCGGTCGCCGGAAACGTGTTGTCGGGGGTCGCGGTCGCGACCACGATAAGATCGATCGAATGCGCCTCGACGTGCGCGGCCGCGAGCGCGGCGCGCGCCGCCTTGATGGCGAGGTCCGACGTGGTCTCGCCCTTGGCGGCGATCCGGCGCTCGCGGATGCCGGTGCGCTGCAGGATCCACTCGTCGGAGGTGTCGACCCTCTTGGCGAGCTCCGCATTGGTGAGGATGTGCTCGGGCAGATAGCGGCCGACGCCGAGCACCACGGAACGCGTCACGCTCACGAGGCGGCTCCGGCGGCGAGCGGCGGCGTGGCGGACGGTCCGAGCATGGCGTTGATCTTGGCGAGGAGCTCATACTTGGCGGTGTCGTACGCCATGTCGATCGCGAACGCGAAGCCCTCCGCATCGGTGCCGCCGTGACTCTTGATCACCACGCCGTTGAGGCCGAGCAGCACGCCGCCGTTGAACTGGCGCGGGTCCATTTTTTCGCGCAGGGCCTGAAATGCCCCGCGCGCCAGAAACGCGCCGATGCGCGACATCCAGGTGCGGCGCAGCGCATTGCGCAGATACTGGCCGAACTGCTTGGCGGTGCCCTCCGCGGCCTTCAGCGCGATGTTGCCCGCGAAGCCTTCCGTCACCACCACGTCAACGGTTCCGTTGCCGATGTCGTCGCCTTCGACGAAGCCGTAGTACGCGATCGAGTCGCGCGGCGTCTCGCGCAGGATGCGGCCTGCCTCGCGCACCTGCTCGAGGCCCTTGACCTCCTCGACCCCGATGTTGAGCAGCCCGATGGTCGGTCGCTCGAGATCGAACAGGATCTGCGCCATGGCGCCGCCCATCACGGCCAGCTCGACCAGGTGGTTGGCGTCGCCGCCGATCGAGGCGCCGAGGTCGAGCACGATCGATTCGCCGCGCAAGGTCGGCCACAGCGCCGCGATCGCGGGACGCTCGATCCGCGGCATCATCTTGAGGCTGAACTTCGCCATGGCCATCAGCGCGCCCGTATTGCCGGCCGACAGCACGGCGTCGGCCTCGCCCTTCTTCACCGCGTCGATCGCGAGCCACATGGACGACTTCCAGCGGCCGTGGCGCAGTGCCTGGCTCGGCTTCGCGTCCATTTTGACCGCCACCTCGGTATGGACGACGCGCGAGACCGCCGAGAGCTTCGGATGCTGCGCGAGCAGCGGCTCGATCACGGCCTGGTCGCCGAACAGGATGAATTCGGTGTCCGGGTGGCGCGCCAAGGCCAGCGCCGCGCCCGGCACGACCACGGACGCGCCATGATCCCCACCCATGGCGTCGAGCGCAATTCGGACCTTCTGCGGCATGGATCGGCGGATGGGTCTCGCGGTGGAGGCTCGGTCCGACGCGACCGAAGGGCCCAGGCAAGTGCGGACAATAGCGTGTGGGCGGGCCGACACAATGGGGGAATTTTCTGCGCCATCCGCGCGTTTTATCTCGCAGTTCCATGCACCTCTCGGTCATTGCGAGTTAGGCACCGGCCTTAACAGGTCGACGCTGGTGGATGAAACGGGTTGAGCGGCGCGGTAATTTGGCGGCGCTGCTGGCAAAGAGGTCGATATCTCCCTGGTGCGCACGAGCCCGGTTGCGAGTTGGACCCGGGGTGCCTGGATGACGCTCACTGGCGCCAAAGGGCGGCGACGCCCTGGAGCACGCTTCCTCGATTCTCACCGTAACAGGCCCCCACGCCGGCGGCGCTGCGATGGAGGAGAAGACGATGGATATCTTGTACGAGCGGGTGGCGGGTCTTGATGTGCACAAAGACACGGTGGTGGCCTGTGTGCGCATCGCGACTGGTGGCCAGACGCAGCGGGAATGTCGGACGTTCGCGACGACGACGGAGGGGCTGACGGCTCTGGCGGCGTGGCTGGAGGAGAACCGGTGCACGCACGTCGCAATGGAGGCGACCGGCGTCTACTGGATGCCGGTGTGGAAGATCCTGGGCCAAGGCGACTTCGAGTTGGTCGTGGCCAATGCGGCCCACATCAAGAATGTCCCGGGCCGCAAGACCGACATGAACGACGCGATGTGGATCGCCGATCTGCTGGCCTGCGGCTTGATCAAGGCAAGCTTCGTCCCGCCTGAGGAGACGCAGGAGCTGCGCTCGCTGACACGCACCCGCAAGCAGCTGGTGCGTGAGCAGACGCGGCATGCGCAGCGTATTCAGAAGACATTGGCGGAGGCAAACATTAGGCTCGATTCGGTGCTCAGCGATCCCATGGGGGCGAGCGGGCGCCGCATCATCGAGGCGATGATCGCCGGCGTGCGTCAACCGGCCAAGCTGGCCGAACTGGCCAGCAAGCAGATCAAGGCGACCCCGAAGGAGCTCTATGACGCGCTGCATGGCCGGCTGACGGACCATCACCGCTTCCTGCTCGAGCTCCACCTGCGACAATGGGACGGCCTGGACGCGGCGATCCGCAACATCGATCGCGAGATCGGTCAGCGCATCGATCGGATAGAGGTGCAGATCGGGACCGGTCAGGCGCCCTTTCGCGACCTGATCGACCTCCTCATGACGGCCCCGGGCGTAAGCACGGTAGCGGCACCGGCCATTCTCTCCGAGATCGGACACGATATGAGCCGGTTCCCGACCGCCGGCCACCTTCTCGGTTGGGCTGGCATGTGTCCGGGCCACAACGAGAGTGCCGGCAAGCGCAAATCCTCGCGCCTACGCAAGGGCGCGCCCTGGCTCAAGACGATGCTCATCCAATGCGCCTGGGCGGCTAAACGTAAAAAAGACAGCTACTACAGAGCCCAGTTCTTCCGTCTGCAAAGCCGGCGCGGACCGCAGAAAGCGATCTGCGCCGTCGCCGCTTCTCTGCTCACCGCGATCTATCATATGCTCAAGTACGGCGTCGAACACCGCGACCTCGGCGCTGCCCACTTCAATTCTCGCCCGCCCGAACTCAAAGCCAAGCGTCTGGTTGCCCAACTCGCCAAGCTCGGCTTCACCGTCCAACTTCAACCAATCGTCCAGGCTGCTTGATGCCCCGCCCACCAACGTTAGTTTCTTCCTAGGAGGGCGAAGCCCGACGAAGCAAGCTCGATCCGCATATGCATGAGTACGCCGAGCGAGATTGCCACGGCGCGCACGCAAGTCGGGCCTGGCCTGCCCGACTTGCGCATCTTTTGTTGCCGATCTCGGGTGGACCCAAGATCGGTGCGCGCACCTCGCGATGACGAGTCAATTGCCCGGCGGCTTCTTCAAGGCGGCCAGCGCCGCGAAGGGATGGCCGCCCGGATCGTCGGCCGCCGGCGCGTCGAAGACGGCACCGGGCTTGCGCGGATACGGATCGATCGCCAGCAGCAGGAACTCGGTCGCGACCGCTGCAACGTCCGCGACGCCGTCAACCAACGGTTCCGTCTCGTCGGCGGCGGTCGGGTCGACGTCTTCCACAGGCTCGTCTTTTCGGACCACGGCGCCGGGCGGCACGAAGACGACGTCGATCGGCTCGCGGATGTCGCTCTGCATCGGCTCGAGGGTGACGACGCAGGTCTGCTCGACGCGCGCCACGATCTCGCCGCTGGCGCGCAGGCCGCGGCCCTGCCGCACGACGGCGAGGCGCGCGGAAAGCTCCGGCACCGCGACGACGCCGGCGGCACATGCGACCGCGGCCCGCGTCGCCTCGTCGGCCACGAGGTCGAGATGCAGCCCGGTTTCCGGCACGTTGTCGCGGCGCACCGGCACGCTCCACGCAGGTTTTGCGGGCGGCGGCGTCATGCCCGCACCTCGCCGAAGGTCGCGATCGCGCCGGGATCCGGAAAGGCGATCTGGCCGTCCGCCAGCGCCGCGAGCGGCGTCGCGTCGAGCCGCCGCGCCGCCTCCTGCACGTAGGCCGCAAGCCGGCCAGCGCGTTGGGTCGGCGCCGCCTCGCCCAGCACGTTGCGTCCGAGCGCCGCCGCCAGTTCCCCGTCATTGGGCGCCGCAAGCGCACGATCGTAGGCCGCGAGCCGGCCATAAAAAGCCTCGCCGAACTTCCGCATCCGCTTGGGAACGGTGAGGTCGCCGACGCCCATTTCGCGCAGGTTGTGATCCATATCGGCACAGAACATATCGAAAACCTGCTGGCTGAGCCGCCGCGCCTCCTCCTGCCCGGCGCCCGGCTCGCGGCCCAGCCGGCGGCAGAGCAGCACCAGATGGAGGATGATCATGTCGAAGCGGCCGTCGGTCGTATCCGGCGCTCCGTAGCCGACGTAGAATTCCGGCCGGCGCGCCTGCGCCACGATCGCGCCATAGAGCGCGTCAATGGTAACGGGACGGCGGCGAAACAGCCGGAAAATCATGGGCCTCAACGGGGTGGCGGAAGCATTGTCCGGCGAAGTGGATGCCGGTTCGCCGAAGAAAATGCGACCAAGGATCGAATCCTAACATCATGATCCGATTTGTTAATCGGATCATGATGTAGGGTTTGGCGCGTTGAAATCGCGCCGGCCGCGAGGTAGGTCAAGCGCCCGGCCGGCGCAAGGGGACCGGAAGTCAGGGGAAAGCGGGACTTGAGCCTGGTTGATGCGTACCGACGGGGCCGGAGCACGGCGGCGCGACTGCGCGCGGCCGCGCTGGTGCTTGCGCTCGGCGTCCCGCTCGGCGGCTGCTTCATCACCCAGACATACCAGCGCGGCTACCTGATCCCGGAGGGCGCACTCGACCAGATCCCGCTCGGCGCCTCGCAGGAGCAGGTGCTGATCGTGCTCGGCACGCCCTCCACGGTCGCGACCATCTCGGGCGAAGTGTTCTACTACATCTCGCAACGCACCGAGCAGACCTCGTTCCTGCCGCAGGAGGAGACCGACCGGCGCGTGGTCGCGGTATATTTCGACCAGCACCGCAAGGTCCAGCGCATCGCCAACTACGGCATCAGGGACGGCAAGCTGTTCGACTACGTCAGCCGCACCACCGCGTCGGGCGGCGAGCAACAAAACATCATGGGCTTCTTCGTGAAGGTCTTTAAGCCGAGCGGGCTGTAAAGACGCGATCACCCGCCGC
>CAVPGG010000175.1:0-8284 GCA_963703755.1 uncultured Pseudomonadota bacterium | reverse complement strand
TGCCGCCGACCCTCTCCCCGCAGGGGAGAGGGTGGCGAGCGAAGCGAGCCGGGTGAGGGGCGCGGCTGGAATGCCGGCTAAATTGACGCCATATCTGATGTCTGGCACGGACTCGCCCGGCCAAGGAGACCACCATGTTTGATGCCGCCGCGCCGCTGCCGCGCCGCAAATCGGTTCCGGTCCATGTCGGTAACGTCAAGGTCGGCGGCGGCGCGCCCGTGGTCGTCCAGTCGATGACCAATACCGACACGGCCGATGTCGCCGGGACCGCGAAGCAGGTCGCCGACCTCTTCCACGCCGGCTCCGAGATCGTACGCATCACGGTCGATCGCGACGAGGCCGCCGCCGCCGTTCCGCACATCAAGGAGCGGCTGCTGAAGATGAACCTCAACGTGCCGATCGTCGGCGACTTCCACTACATCGGCCACAAGCTGCTCGCCGACTATCCGGCCTGCGCCGAGGCGCTCGACAAGTACCGCATCAATCCGGGCAATGTCGGCTTCAAGGAGAAGAAGGACCGCCAGTTCGGCGCAATCGTCGAGACCGCGATCAAGCACGACAAGCCCGTGCGCATCGGCGCCAACTGGGGCTCGCTCGACCAGGAGTTGCTCACCCATCTGATGGACGAGAACTCGAAGAAGCCGAACCCCATAGATGCGCGCGCGGTGACGCGCGAGGCCATGGTGCAGTCGGCGCTGCTGTCGGCGAAGCGCGCCGAGGAGATCGGCCTGCCGCGCCATAAGATCATCCTGTCGGCGAAAGTCTCCGCCGTGCAGGACCTGATCGGCGTCTACCTCGAGCTCGGCAAGCGCTCCGACTACGCGATCCACCTCGGCCTCACCGAAGCCGGCATGGGCTCGAAGGGCATCGTGGCGTCCTCCGCGGCGCTCGGCATCCTGCTCCAGCAGGGCATCGGCGACACCATCCGCGTCTCGCTCACGCCCGAGCCGGGCGGCGATCGCACGGTGGAAGTGAAGGTCGCGCAGGAGATCCTGCAGACCATGGGCTTCCGCGTGTTCGTGCCGCTGGTCGCCGCCTGCCCCGGCTGCGGCCGCACCACCTCGACTACCTTCCAGGAGCTCGCCGGCGACATCCAGAAATTCATCCGCGACTCGATGCCGGCGTGGAAGACGCGCTATCCGGGCGTGGAAGCTCTCAATGTCGCCGTCATGGGCTGCATCGTCAACGGCCCGGGCGAGAGCAAGCACGCCGACATCGGCATCTCGCTCCCCGGCACCGGCGAGACGCCGACCGCCCCGGTCTTCATCGATGGCAAGAAGGCCGCGACCTTGCGCGGCCCGACGCTCGCAGCCGACTTCAAGACCATGGTGATCGACTACATCGAGCGCCGCTACGGCACGGGCGGCGCGGGGCGCACGGCGGCCGAGTAGCCGCTGAAGCCAAACCCGTCATCCTGATAACGCGAAGAGTCAATTCCGCCCTCATCCTGAAGGAGCCCGCCTTCGCCAAGGCTTCGGGGGCGTCTCGACTTGTCCGCCGTAGCCCGCAGGGCGAAGGCGGAAGGACGAGGGCGGCCGCTGTGGCGCCGCATCGACTCCGGCCCATGGTTCGAGACGCGCGGCTTGCAGCCGCGCTCCTCACCATGAGGGAGAGTGTGTTGCAGTTGACCCGGGGTCAGGCCGCCGGCAATGCGATATGCGGCAATGGTGCCAACGTAGGGGACGATGCGGCGGTTGACGCTGCGTCATCATCGCGCCAATGCGCCCGCCTTGCGGCGCCGCGCCCCAATACCACAGCGCAAAACCCCCAATTTCTTAACAAGTCCCCGCTAGTTTGGATCCCATTCGATTCAATTGGATCCGCCTTCTGCCATGTACCGCGTGCGGCGCCGCGTCGCCCTTCATAGCCTGATCTGGGTCGTCGTCGGCCTGATTGCGCTTGCCGTCGCGGCGATCGGCGCGACCGCCTGGGGGCTGCGCGGCGACCAGATCGCGGCCGGCTTCCGCGAGACCGAGCGCACCGCCGCGCTGCTGGCCGACCAGACCAATCGCTCGGTCGCCGCGATCGATGCCGCCCTCAGGGAAGTACAGGCGCGCGTCCGCGCGCTCGACATCGCCACGCCGGCGGACTTCCCGCGCCTGGTCGCCACGCCGGAGCTCTATGCGTTCCTTGCCGAGCGGTTGCGCCGCCTGCCACAGGCGGTCGTGATCAACCTCGCGGGCAGCGACGGCGCGCTCGTCAACACGACGCGACGGTGGCCGCCCGCCGCCGTCAATCTCGCCGACCGCGAGTACTTCCAGCACCTGCTCGCCGTCGACGACAACGAGATGTACGTCAACGGGCCGGTCGCGAGCCGGTTCGGCGGAAAGCTGACCATCTACTTCAACAAGCGGATCAATGCGCGCAACGGCACCGTCGCCGGCGTCGTCTCGATCGGCGTCGAGATCAGCTATTTCGCCAACATCTACGAATCCGTCGCCGCGGTGAGCGAGCAGACCTTCCTGCTGCTGCGCCGCGACGGCACGGTCATCTGGTGCTACCCGGATGCGCTGCCGCGCCCCGGCGACCGGCTGCCGGCGGGCTCGCAGTTCTACGACGTTGTGCGCAAGGGCGGCGGCAACTTCCGCTCCGCCGGGCGCTTCGGCGCCGGCACGCGCCTCGTCTCGAGCCGGCCGTTGCCGCACTTTCCGCTGGTGGTCGACGTCGCGCTCGCCGAGTCCGCCGTGCTCGCGAGCTGGAACCAGCGCATGCTCGCGATCGGCGCCGGCACGCTGCTGGTGGTGTGCTGCGCCGGCGTCCTGCTGCGGGTGTGGGCGAAGCAGCTCGGCCGGCTGATCGTCTCCGAGGCGCAGCTCGCCCGCAGCTCGCAGGAGCTCAAGGCCGCGAACGAGCGCCTTGACGCCGCGATGAACAATGCGCCGCAGGGCGTGTGCATGTTCGATGCCGCCATGCGGCTCACCATCTGCAACGCGCGCTATCTCGAGATCTACGGTCTCCCGCCCGGCGAGATCGTGCCCGGCATGGTCTTGCGCGACATCCTGGCGAAGCGCGTCGCGCACCATAAATTCGTCGGCGATCCCGAACGCTACATCGTCGACCTGCGCGCGCAGCTCGACTGCGGCCGGCCATTCCGCGCCACCGTACACTTGCAGGACGGACGCGTGATCTCGGTGCACAACCAGCCGGTGCCGGACGGCGGCTGGGTCGCGATGCACGAGGATATCACCGAGCGCCAGCGCGCCGAGGCGAAGGTCGCCCACATGGCGCGCCATGATGGGCTCACCGACCTGCCCAACCGCGCCTGTTTCGTCGAGGAGATGGAGAAGCTGCTCGCCCGCCTGCGCGACAGCGGCGCTGCGTTCAACGTCTTTCTGTTCGACCTCGACATGTTCAAGGCGGTGAACGACTCGCTCGGGCACCCGGTCGGCGACGGTCTGCTCAAGGCGATCGCGCAGCGGCTGCGCGGCCTCGTGCCTGGGGGCGGCATGGCCGCCCGCATCGGCGGCGACGAGTTCGCGGTGCTCCAGGCGGAGACCGGCGACGCGCGCGAGAACGCCCTCGTGCTGGCGCAGCGGCTGCAGGCGGCCCTGTCCGAGCCCTACCGCATCGAGGGGCATCAGATCGTCATCGGCATCAGCATCGGCATCGCGCTCGTGCCCGCGCACGGGACGAGCCAGGTCGAGCTCATGAAGAATGCCGACCTCGCGCTCTATCGCGCCAAGGCGGGGCGGCTCGGCTACCGGTTCTACGAGCCCGAGATGGACGCCGAGGCGCGGCTGCGGCGCGAGCTCGAGGTCGACCTGCGCGAGGCGCTGGCGAAGCGGCAGTTCGTCCTGCACTACCAGACGATCATCGACGTGCCCAACCGCCGCGTCTGCGGCGCCGAGGCGCTGATCCGCTGGAGCCATTCGGCGCGCGGGCTGCTCGCGCCCGACAAGTTCATCCCCATGGCCGAGGAGATCGGCCTGATCATCCCGATCGGCGAGTGGGTCCTGCGCCAGGCCTGCCGCGACGCGACCGCCTGGCCCGAGCACGTGAAAATCGCCGTCAACCTGTCGCCGGTGCAGTTCCGCAGCGGCAACCTGCTCAACTGCGTGACCGACGCGCTCGTCGAGTTCGGGTCTCTCGCCGCGCCGCCTCGAGCTCGAGATCACCGAGTTGGTGCTGCTCGACGCGACCCCGGAACGGCTCGCCGTGCTCCACCAGCTCAAGGCGACCGGCATCGCCATCGTGCTCGACGACTTCGGCACCGGCTATTCGTCGCTGAGCTACCTGCGCATGTTTCCGTTCGACAAGATCAAGATCGATCGCTCCTTCGTCGCCGAGTTCTCCAGCCGTGCCGACTGCGCCGCGATCGTCTGCGCCGTCACCGGTCTCGGCCGCAGCCTGCAGATCGAGACGACCGGCGAGGGCGTCGAGACGGCCGAGCAGTTCGAGCTGCTGCGCGCCGCCGGGTGCACGCAGGTGCAGGGCTTCCTGTTCAACCGGCCGGTGCCGGCCGCCGAGCTCGACTTCGCGGCGAGCGTCGACGACCGGCTGGTCGGGAAAGTTGCCTGATCCGAGGCGGCGCAGAATGCGATGAAGGGCAGGACGCCCGATGACGATGGCGATGAATATCCGAGAGATCAATGCCGCTGCCGCCGACGTGGCGCCCGAGCGGCGCGGCCATGTGCTCGCCCAGGTGACCGACCTGTTTGTGCGCGACGCCGCGCTATATTCCGACGACGAGGTCGCGCTGTTCGACGACGTAATCGCCCGTCTGGCGGCCGAGATCGAGGTCGAGGCGCGCATTCTGCTGGCGCAGCGGCTCGCCAAGGTGCCGAACGCGCCGGCGAACGTCATGCGTCTGCTCGCCTTCGATGACTGCGCCGAGGTGGCGGCGCCCGTGCTCACCCATTCGGAGCGGCTCGCCGACGCGATCCTCGTCGAGAACGCCAAGAGCAAGAGCCAGAAGCACCTGTTCGCGATCTCGCGCCGGCGCGCGCTGGCCGAGCCCGTCACCGACGCGCTGGTCGAGCGCGGCGACCGCGCGGTCGCGATCAGCGTCGCCGGCAACGCGGGCGCGCGCTTCTCCGACAGGGGCTTGCGCGGTCTCATCCGGCGCGCGGCCGACGACGACACGCTTGCCGAGCGGCTCGGCGAGCGGGCTGAGATGCCGGCGCATCTCTTCCTCAAGCTGCTCTCCGTCGCCTCCGAGCGGGTGCGCGCGAACCTGCGCGCGACCCATCCGCAGGCCGGCGGCGAGATCGACCGCGTGGTCGAGACCGTCGCGGGCCGCATGAAGGCGCTGGCTCCGGCCGCGCCGCATGACTATTCGCAGCGCCTCGAGGAGCTCGGCGACCGCTTCATCGCCGGCTGGCTCGGCGAGGGCGATCTCGCGCGCTTCGCCCAGGGCGGGCATGTCGAGGACGCGGTGGTGACGATGGCGCTGCTCGGCCGCATTCCGGTCACGGTCGTCGACCGTGCCATGCAAGGCGAGCGCACCGACGTGATCTTGATGATCGTGCGCGCGATCGGCCTCAAATGGGGCACCGCCAAGCTGGTGCTGCAGCTGCGCGCCGGGCCCCAGCTCCTTTCACCCGAAGAGCTGCAGCGAAACCTCGCGGCATTCGAGCAGATGAGCCCGACGACGGCCGCGCACCTGATGCGGTTTCACGCCACGCCGGCGTCGTAGCGCGCCGTCACGTCGGCTTCGGGGCGGCGCGATGCCGCGCCCCGCGATGGTCGGCTGCGGCGCGTTTTCGGCTTGACCGGAGAGGCGCTGCGGACCTAGCGTCCGAGCTGCTTTCGCATAGCTGATCTACAATTCGTGCAAGCTTGGCAGGGGGCGGCCATTCGCGCACGCGAACAGCAGGCAGCCATGACGATGCGACTGATCCGACGCAGACGTGTTCGAACGGCGCCGCCGGCGGGCTGACACCGCCCGCATGCGCGCGCCAGTTTGCGCCGATGAGCCAAGATAGAGGCGGCCCCGCAAGTGGGCCCGAAACTTGGGAGGTTGCGCATGCATTGCCGTTACGGACTCGCGCTCGTCAGCGCACTCGTATTCTCCGCGCCGCTCACCGCCGGCGCGGCGGAGACGATCAAGATCGGCTTTCCGATCCCGCTCTCCGGCCCCGCCGCGGTCTACGGCCGGCCGATCCTCGCCGGCGCCGAGATGGCGGTCGCCGAGATCAACGCCAAGGGCGGCGTGCTCGGCCGCAAGCTCGAGCTCCTCTCGCGCGACAGCAAGGCCAACGCCGACGAGGCGGTGCGCCTGTCGCGCGAGCTCATCATCAAGAACAGCGTCGACTTCCTGGTCGGAACGCTGACCTCGGCCGAGGCGCCGGCGGTGTCGACCGTCGCCAAGGAGAACAAGATCGTCTTCATCGCGCCCTCCTCGAAGAGCACGATCCTGACCGACGCCCAGCACATTCACCCCTACATCTTCCGCATTGCCTCGAACACCGACGTCGAGGGGCTCGCCGGCGCGACCCTGATGGCGCGGTTCAAGGACGTGAAGACGGTCGCCACCATCGCGCCCGACTACGCCTATGGCCGCGACTCGATTGCCGCCTTCATCAAGGAGCTCAAGAAGCTGCGGCCCGACATCCAGATCGTCGACCAGCAATGGCCGAAGCTCGGCGAGCCGGACTTCACCGCCTTCATCACCGCGCAGATGAGCAAGAAGCCCGACGCGGTCTACTGCTCGCTGTTCGCGGGCGATTTCGTAACGTTTGCCAAGCAGGCGGCGCCGCGCGGCTACTTCGCGGCGATCAAAATCGGCTGGTCGACCCCGGCGAGGCCGGCTCGCCCGACGCCGCGCAGGCGCTCGGCGCCGACTATCCCTACGGGATCATCGCCAACTCCTATGACCCGGTCGTGTGGAGCGGCAACGAGCCGGCGGCGCACCGGGCCTTCATCGAGGCCCTCAAGAAGTTCAGCCACACCCAGTATGCGTCGGGCTGGTCGGTCATCGGCTACCAGTCGATCCACGCGCTCGCCGCGGGCATCGCCAAGGCGAAAAGCACCAAGTCGGACGCGGTCTCGCAGGCGCTGATCGGCCTGACCTTCGACACGCCGGTCGGCCCGCGCACCTTCAGTGTGAAAACGCACGAGACGTTTGCGCCCGAGTACTGGGGCGAGATGGTCAAGGAGCCCGGCTATCCGTTCGCGGTGATCAAGGATCCGCAAGCGCTGCCAACGTCGTTCACGCCGACGAACTGAAGTCGGACCGCGCATGCTCCGCTCGCATTGAATCGCGGCGTCATGCCCGGCCTTGTGCCGGGCATCCACGTCTTGGCCACGTGGCAATAAAGACGTGGATGGCCGGGACATAGGCGAGCAAATCGACGCCGTTCTTTCGAACGGCTATGCCCGCCATGACGAAGGTGGGGCAATCATGACGGCTCGCCCGTGATCGGCCGACGGTCGCGGGCGCTGCCGCAGTCTTGAGGGACCGGCCGGCGTGTCTTTTTCCTTCCTGTTCAGCCAGTTCATGGGTGGCCTGACCACCGCGATGTTCCTGTTCCTGATCGCGTCGGGACTGTCGCTGGTGTTCGGCGTCATGCGCGTCATCAATTTCGCGCACGGCTCCTTCTACATGGTCGGCGCCTATCTGGCCTGGCAGGTGGTGCAGTGGCTCCAGCCGACCGGCGGCGCCTTCTGGATCGCGGCGCTCGCCGCCGCGCTCGGCGTCGCGCTCCTTGGCGCCGTGACCGAGCGGGTGTTCTTCCGCTCGCTCTACGGCCGCGAGGAGCTCTACCAGCTTCTCTTCACCTATGCGCTGGTGCTGATCCTCGGCGATGCGGCGAAATTCCTCTGGGGTACCGACCAGCTGTCGGTCTCGACGCCGCCCGCGCTTGCCGGCGGCGTCGAGATCTTCGGGACGACGCAGCCGCTCTACACCCTGTTCATCATCGCGATCGGGCCGGCGATCGCCTTCGCGCTCTGGCTCGTGCTCAACCGCACCGGCACCGGACGCATGGTGCGGGCGGCGCAGATGGACCGTGAGATGCTCGACGCGCTCGGCGCCAACGTCTCGCTGATCTACACCGGCATGTTCGCGCTCAGCGCCTTTCTCGCCGGCCTCTCCGGCGCGCTGGTGACGCCCATCCAGAGCATCGTGCCGGGCATGGACGTGCTCATCATCGTGCAGGCCTTCATCGTCGTCGTGATCGGCGGCATGGGCTCGCTGTGGGGAACCTTCTGGGGCTCGGTGATCTACGGCCAGGTGCTGTCGTTCGGCATCCTGATCTTTCCCGGCTTTTCGCTCTTCTCGGTGTTCGCGCTGATGGCCGTGATCCTGATCGTGCGGCCGTGGGGCCTGTTCGGGCGGCCGCTG
>CAVPGG010000174.1:0-13821 GCA_963703755.1 uncultured Pseudomonadota bacterium | reverse complement strand
GTTTGCGGCGAGGGCGCATGCAGCAGTGATGATCTCGGCGGGCGGGAGCCTGCCTCCTTATCGTCGCCGCCGCGATGCCATTCAAGGTGCTGTTATCGCATGAGAGCGATGCAGGCTCCCAAATCGAAACGGGGACGGACTTCGTCCGCCCCGCGGGTATCCGAACTTGACTGTGCTCAGCTCAGCTCAGCTGGCGGAACCGCGACGAAATGGGCTGCGGCGTCGGCGGTCTTCACCCGCATCAGCACGTCGTGCCGGCCCGCCTTGCGAGCCGCCATGAGCGCGTCACGCACGTCAGCGGGGCTCGTCACCTGCTTGCCGCCGACCGCGAGGATCACGTCGCCGGTCCGCAGGCCGTGCTCGGCGGCCGTGCTGCCCGCCTCGACGCCGACCACGACGACGCCCTGGTCGCCCGAGCCTTCGACCTCGCTCGCGGGCGCAAGCTGCAGGCCGAGATGCGGCACGCCGCTCGTCGGCGCGGCATGCTGGTCGGTGTCGGCGTTGGCCTGCCGCTCCGCCGGCAGCTCGCCCAGCGTGAGCGACGCCGTCTGGCTCTGGCCGTCGCGCACGATGTCGAACTTGACCGACGTGCCCGGCGCCATCATGCCGATGCGGCGGGCGAGATCGCGCGAGTCCTTGACCGGAGTGCCGTTGATCGCCGTGATCACGTCGCCCGCCTTGATGCCCGCCTTGGCGGCCGGGCTGTCGGGCTGCGGCTCGTCGACGATCGCGCCCTGCGCCTGCTTGAGGCCGAGGCTGTCGGCGATGTCCGCCGTCACCGGCTGCACCTGCACGCCCATCCAGCCGCGCGTGACGTGGCCCTTATCCTTGAGCTGGGCGACGACGAGCTTGGCGGTCTCGGCCGGGATGTCGAAGCCGATGCCGACCGAGCCGCCGGACGGCGAGAAGATCGCGGTGTTGACACCGATCACGCGGCCCTCGGTGTCGAAGGCCGGGCCGCCCGAGTTGCCCTTGTTGATGGGCGCGTCGATCTGGATGTAGTCGTCGTAGGGCCCGGCGCCGATGTCGCGGCCGCGCGCCGACACGATGCCGGCCGTCACGGAGCCGCCGAGGCCGAACGGGTTGCCGACCGCGACGACCCAGTCGCCGACGCGCGGCGCCTGGTCGTAGAACGCCACGTAGGGGAAGTCGCCGGCGCCATCGACCTTGATCAGCGCGAGGTCGGTCTTCGGATCGCTGCCGATCACCTTGGCGGTGTAGGTCTTGCCGTCGTCGGTCTTCACCTGCACGGAGCTCGCGTGATCGACCACGTGGTTGTTGGTGACCGCGTAGCCGTCAGCCGAGATGAAGAAGCCGGAGCCTTCGCCAGTGATGACCTGGCGCGGCCGCATGCCGTTCGGCAGGTTGCCGAAGCCGAACTGCTGGAAGAACTTCTCCATCGGCGCGCCCTGCCGGAACGGAACGACGTTCTCGCCGCCGAAGCCGGTGGTGGCTTCCTGGTTGATCTTGACCCGCACCGAGATGACGGCGGGCTTCACCTTGGCAACGAGATCGGCGAAGCCGGTCGGATGCGCGGACACGGACGCGGACACCAACTCGGCAGCCTGTGCCGAGGAGCCGAAGCCGGTCATGCGATCGAGACCGCCGGGGCCCGCGACGAGCAGGCCTGCGACAATCGCCGCAACGGAAGCGAGCAGCGCGAGGCGGCGCGCCCGCAGGGGCGTCGGGCCGGGTACATGGATGTCGTTTGGATTCATGATGGTCTCCACGAGCGGAAAAGCCGGATGTCGCACACCGCGCCGGGCGTGATGCGCCGCCTGCTTGTTCAACGCATTAATTGAGGAGGCCGGATTACGATTTCCCGTCCGTCGAATTAATTCGCGGAAAGGAATGAGCGCTGCGGCAAATCGCGCCGGGCAGGAACCCACAACGTCATTGCGAGCGAAGCGAAGCAATCGCGGGCGGCGGAGTACTACGGCGCGAGATTGCTTCGGCGCGCGTTGCGCGCCTCGCAATGACGGCGTCACTCCATCGCGGTGAGGCCGAGCTTGTCCATCAGCGCGCGATCGCGGTCGCGGTCGGGGTTGGGCGTGGTGAGCAGCTTCGGACCGCAGAAGATCGAGTTGGCGCCGGCGAGGAAGCACAGCGCCTGCGTCTCCTCGCTCATCAGCTCGCGGCCGGCCGAGAGACGCACCACCGAGGCCGGCATGGTGACGCGGGCGACCGCGATGGTGCGCACGAACTCGATGGCGTCGAGCGCCTTGCCGGTCGCGAGCGGCGTGCCCGCGACCTGCATCAGCATGTTGATCGGCACCGACTCTGGGTGGCTCGGCAGGGTCGCGAGCGCGACGATCATGCCGACGCGATCCTCGCGGCTCTCGCCCATGCCGACGATGCCGCCGCAGCACACGTTGATGCCGGCCGCGCGCACGTGGTCGAGCGTGTCGAGGCGGTCGCGATAGGTACGCGTGGTGATGATCTCGCCGTAGAACTCGGGCGAGGTGTCGAGATTGTGGTTGTAGTAGTCGAGGCCTGAGTCCTTGAGTCGCTGCGCCTGCGCGGGCGTGAGCATGCCGAGCGTCGCGCAGGTCTCGAGGCCGAGCGCCTTGACGCCCTCGACCATGGCGCACACCGGCTCGAGGTCGCGGTCCTTCGGATTGCGCCAGGCCGCGCCCATGCAGAAACGGCTCGCGCCGGAATTCTTCGCTGCGCGCGCCTCCGCGATGACGGCAGCGGCATCCATCAGCTTCTCGGCCTTCACGCCCGCCTCGTAGTGGGCGCTCTGCGGGCAGTAGGCGCAGTCCTCGGGACAGCCGCCGGTCTTGATCGAGAGCAAGGTCGAGATCTGCACCTCGCGCGGATCGAAATGCAGACGATGGATGCGCTGGGCGTGAAAGACCAGCTCGGAGAACGGCAGGTCGAACAGCGCGCGCACCTCGGCGCGGGTCCAGTCCTGACGCACCGCGCCGGAGAGATCGACGGCGCCGGAGGCCGACGGCGACGGCGGGATAATGTGCTGGTCCATCGGCGCACCATGGCGAGCAGGGTAACGAATTGCAAGCCGGCAGAACCCTGCGTTAACCCGGTTGTGCTTGCGTAGCCGGATGACCGAAACGGGCGCCGGCTCGAAGGAAATCCGCCTGGCCGAGCTGCTCGGCGCGCTCAGCCATGCGCTCGACATGGTCGAGGGACAGCCGCCCGGCCATTGCGTGCGCGGATGCTGGATCGGCGTGCATGTCGGGCGCGAGATCGGCCTCGACGAAGCGCAGATCTGGGAGCTCTACTACGTCCTCCTCCTCAAGGACCTGGGCTGCAGCAGCAATGCGGCACGCATCTGCCGGCTCTTCCTCACCGACGATATCGCGTTCAAGCACGATGCGAAGACGATCGACGGCAGCCTGCCGCAGGCGCTGCGCTTCGTGCTCTCGCATACGGGTCTCAAATCCGGACTCGCCGAACGCTTCCGCGCGCTGGTCGGCGTCTTCCTGCGCAGCGGCGAGATCGGGCGCGAGCTTATCGAGACGCGCTGCCACCGCGGCGCCGACATCGCGCGCAAGATGCGCTTCTCCGAAAGCGTCGCGCGCGGAATCGAGTGTCTCGACGAGCATTTTGACGGCAGCGGCCTGCCGCTCAATGCGCGCGGCGACGAGATTCCGATCTACTCACGCATCGCGCTGCTGGCGCAGGTCGCCGACGTCTTCCAGGTCGCCAACGGACCCGACGCGGCTCGCGCCGAGATCATGCGCCGCGCCGGCGCGTGGTTCGATCCGCGGCTTTGCGCTGCGTTCGAGCGGATCGCGGCTCGGCCCGAATTCTGGCACGGCCTGCGGTCGGAAAACCTGCAGGCGCAGGTCTTCGCGCTCGAGCCGGCGCAGCGCAGCACGCTCGTCGACGAGGACTATCTTGACGATATCGCGGGCGCCTTCGCGCAGGTGGTCGACTCCAAGAGCCCCTACACCAGCGGCCACAGCGAGCGCGTCACCGTCTTCTCCGACCTGATCGCCGAGCAGCTCGGCTTCCCGGCCGAGCGGCGGCGCTGGCTCAAGCGCGCCGCGCTGCTGCACGACATCGGCAAGCTCGGTGTGAGCAACGCGATCCTCGACAAGCCGGGCAAGCTCGACGCTGACGAGTGGGAGGCGATGAAGCTGCACGCGGCGCACACCGAGACGATCCTGTCGCGCATCGCCGCGTTCGGCGAGCTCGCCGCGATCGCGGGCGCCCACCACGAGCGGCTCGACGGCAAGGGCTATCCGCGCGGTTTGACGGCAGACCGGATCGCGCCGGAGACGCGGATCATCACGACGGCGGATATCTTCGACGCGCTGACCGCGGACCGGCCCTATCGGGCCGCGATGCCGGTGAGCAAGGCGCTCGCCATCATGTCCGACATGGTCGGCACGCAGATCGACGCAAAGTGCCTCGACGCCTTGCGGCAGGCGATCGGACGCGTCGACGTTACCTTGGCGGCTTGAGGCGGCTATTGCGCGGTTTCAGGCTCAGTCGCGCCCGTTGAAATCATTGCTGTTATCCCAGTTAGGACCTTCTGCCAAAGGGCCCGGGACGCGACCGAGCGGGCGGACGCTGCCTTGGGCCGGATGCCGCTTCGAGCGCGGTCGTTGGAATCATTGCGATTTCGCCGAATGGCTTTGTTCTGCGAAAACCGCGGCATGCGAGCGGGCGGGTTCCGACGCCGGTGCGGACCATGTCCCCGATGACGGTGATATGACTCGCCGTAGCGAAGCCGCTCGCACATGCATCGTTGAAATCATTGTGATTTCGCTGAATGGCTTTGTTCTGCCGTTCTGCCGTTCTGCCCGCTGCGCTCAATCCGGGCTACGCTTGCTAACACCGACCCGCGGTGGTCATCCATTGACCGCCGACGCACTCGCTCACCCAGCCATTGATGCACATCTGCCCACCGGTGCAAGAAGAAGGGCGGGCGTATTGGGAAGCCCAGTAGGTTTGATACATCGCGGCCGCTATCGCCTGGCAATTAGCGGCGCCACCCGGCACAGCACCGCAAGTTTGCATCACGGCGGCACGACAAATGCCAAACCATTGCTCGTAGGATAATCCAGGTTGACCAACAAAACACTGAGCCCAAGCGGGTACAGCGGATATCAGAAGAATGAGTAGTGCAGCTCTCGTCCTCATAGCAGTACTCCTCGCTTCCCGTGCCAAGGATCGCCATTTATGGGGATTTCGATTCCCCGGATGAATGCTGAACTCGAAGTTCATGATAGCATTTTTCGGCGCGACGCGGAAGAGCTACCTCGCTTCGCGGCCGGCGATAGCAGTGCCGCACTGAGCCGCCGTTTTCGAGAACACCTTTCACACAGCGTTTGCTAACCTCTTCGCGGCCTTTGCGCGCACAGAAGGAGGGCGGCATGCTGAAAAGATTTCAACGTTATCCGCTGACTTTCGGGCCGACGCCCATCGAGAAGCTTGACCGGCTCTCCCGGCATCTCGGCGGCAGGGTCGAGATTTATGCCAAGCGGGAGGACTGCAATTCCGGCCTCGCGTTCGGCGGCAACAAGCTGCGCAAGCTCGAGTACATCATTCCCGATGCGATCGCCTCCAACGCGGATACGCTGGTCTCGATCGGCGGCGTGCAGTCGAACCACACCCGCATCGTCGCCGCGGTCGCGGCCAAGATCGGCATGAAATGCCGGCTCGTACAGGAGAGCTGGGTGCCGCACGAGGACGCCGTCTACGACCGGGTCGGCAACATCATGCTCAGTCGAATCATGGGCGCCGACGTGCGCCTCGTCGATGAGGGCTTCGACATCGGGATTCGCCGCAGCTGGGAGGATGCCATCGCCGACGTGAAGGCCAACGGCGGCAAGCCGTATGCGATCCCGGCGGGCGCTTCCGTGCACAAATTCGGCGGCCTCGGCTATGTCGGCTTCGCCGAGGAGGTGCGCGAGCAGGAAAGGCAGCTCGGCTTCGCCTTCGACTACGTCATCGTCTGCACGGTCACGGGCTCGACCCATGCCGGGATGCTGGTCGGCTTCGCGAAGGACGGACGTGCCCGCAGGGTCGCCGGCATCGATGCCTCGGCCACGCCGGCGCAGACGAAGGCCCAGGTTCTCCAGATCGCACAGCATACCGCCACGCTCGTCGAGCTCGGCAAGAACATCGTCGAAGCGGACGTTGTCCTGATCGAAGACTATGCCTATCCGGTCTATGGCGTGCCGTCGCAGGAGACCAAGGAGGCGATTCGCCTGGTGGCGCGCCTCGAAGGCATGATCACCGATCCGGTGTACGAGGGAAAATCAATGCAGGGCATGATCGACCTCATCGAGAAGGGATACTTCCCCAAGGGTTCGAAGGTCCTTTATGCCCACCTCGGTGGCGGGCCTGCCCTCAATGGCTATGGCTACGCGTTTCGCAACGGATGAGGCGGCTCTACTCCACGCCGATGTCATGGGTAAATAGCGAAGGCGCGAGACGCAGTACGCGCCAATCCCGCGGTTGCGCTATGTGCTAAGAGTATGTCGTCCTCGGCGAGAGCGAAGCATTGAGACCCGCCGTGGATGAGAGATTATGGCTGAGGCGGCATCACAAACCTGCTGGACCTGCGGTAGCGCCGGAGCGACGACGCATGTCGTCTGCAACCGCAAGGCGATATGAAGCCCCGAGACGCATCACGTATTCGGCGAGCATGCCGTCGCTGTGCGGGATAAGCCTCACGGCGGGCCGGCCTCTTACGCCGCCGAGGGGTCGCTTTCATGCAACCAATTACACACGTTAGGTCGGGAGCTTGGAGGCGGTGCCGGATTTCACTCCGCTCAATCCGGGCTACTCGCTAGACCAATTCGACCCGCGCATGATGTCCGGACGCGGCGGCGAGGCGTCGGTCGCGCGTCAGGAGCGGGGCGTCAAGGATCTCCGCGAGCGCGACATACACGGCGTCATAGGCCGTGAGATTGTTCCGCAGTTCCCACACGCGCGGCAAAAGGAACCCATGTGGATATCGCCGCAATGGAAAATCGCCGAGATCGACAAGCGCCGCGCGGCCGCGCTCCTGGTCGATCTCGCCAGCCGCAGCATATCGACGGATGACTTGCGTCACCTCGATATCGAGCAGATGGGGCGCGTGCAATGTCTCACGCGCACCGAACAGCCGCATCTCGATCGCGTCCGCGGTCGGCGTCCGCAGCAACGCTTCGACGAGCGCCGACGCATCGACCACGATCACCGGGAATCGCGCTCGGCGCGAACCGCTGCGGCCGGCTCCAGCGTGAGGGTCGTTCTTGATCGGCTGTGCAGCCTGGCGCGCAGCTCGTCCAGGGTTGGACGTTCGGCCATCTCGCGAAGCTCATTCAGCAGGTAATCGGACAGCGACATGCCCGCCAGCGCCGCGCGCGACTTCAGCCTGCGATGCAGGGCATCGGGAACGTTGCGAATCTGGATCATCACCGACATGTGATTAACATTAAAACATGTGCTTCACATGTCAAGATATGGATGGCGCCGTCAGCCCGCCATGACAAAGCGGAAACGGATGCCTGCTCCACGATCGTCCACCGCGCGCAGTAGTGCCGCCTTGGCGCTGTCCACCTCTTGCCGCGGGCGGCGAACTCCTTCACGGGCACGCTCAGCTGGATAAGTTCTTGTCGCCGCCTTTGGAGAGCTCAGCTCTTACACGACGGCCGCGCCGCCTGCTCGACGCGATGATCGCCGGCAGTCAGCGCCAAAGGCCATCAACTTGCGCCGATAAACCTCACCACCTAGTCTTTGCGGTGCGGTTTGCTCGGCGCGGGCGAGGCCGCTTGTCGCGCGTTGGCGTGATGCGATGGGCGTGGGCGTATCATCGGCGGACTGGTGGCAGCGACATTGTGCAAGCGTCGCCGCGATCGTTATGGCCGGCCTGGGCGTGCATCACGCGGCGGCGCAGACGGTGCTGCCGCAAATCACCGTGACGGCGCCCGCGCATCGGCAAAAGCCCGCAGCGAAACACCGCGCCGTTGCGCTCCGCACGACGCTCAATCGCAAGCCCCAGCCGTCTGTGGCGCCGAGCGCGCCCGCACCCGTCGCGCCGCCCGCCCCTGCGGTTATCGCCGCAAGCCTTCCCGCCAGCAGCCATGTCCTCTCGGGCACCGATCTCGACCGGACCAGAGGCCCGACGCTGCTCGATCTCATCGACCGCGGCCTGCCGGGCGTGTTCGTGGGCGGCCAGTCGGCGAATCCGTTCCAGCGCGACATCGACTATCGCGGCTTCGTCGTCTCGCCGACGCCCGGGGCCTCGCAAGGCCTCGCGGTCTACCAGAACGGCGTGCGCATCAACGAGGCGTTCGGCGACACGGTCAATTGGGACTTCCTCCCCGAGATGGCGATCCGTAGCGTCTCGCTCTCCTCCAACAATCCGGCCTTCGGGCTCAACGCGATCGCGGGCGCCCTGAATGTCGATATGAAGAACGGGTTCACCTATTCGGGTCGCGAGGTCGAAGCCGTGCTCGGCGCGTACGGCCGCCGCGTGCTTGCCGCGCAGGCCGGCTGGCGGCAAGACAATCTCGCCGGCTACGTGGCAGCCGACCGGCTCGACGACGACGGCTGGCGCCGGTTCTCCGGATCCTCGCAGCTGCGGCGCCTCTATGCCGACGTTGGCGTGCGCGGCGACGCGACCGAGTGGCACGTCAACTTCACGGGCGGCGACAACCGGCTCGGCGACCCGGCGGCAACGCCCCTGCAACTGCTCGATCAGGCCTGGTCGACGACCTATACGTCGCCGCAGACCACCCACCAGCAGCTCGGCTTCTTCACGGCCAGCCTCGATCACCAATTCTCCGACGCCTTCTCGCTAAAGGCGATCGCCTATTACCGGCACTATTCGCGCGATCACGTCGACGGCAACAACACGGATGCGCAACCGTGCAATCCGATCCGGCCGCTCGCCGGCCAGCTCTGCATCGGCGAAGGCGCGACGCCGATCAACCAGCGCATGCCGACCTTCGACACGCTCTCGCCCGGCGCTTTCCTCGGCGAGATCGACCGCAGCACGACCATCAGCGACAGCTTCGGCGCCTCCGTGCAGGCGAGGTCCGATACGAGGCTGCTCGATCGCGATAATCACTTCCTGCTCGGCTTCAGCCTCGATCGCGGCCTTTCGCAATTCACGGCCTCCAGCGAGCTCGGCACGATCGACCGGAACCTGATCGTGACCGGCAGCGGGATCACGATCGACCAGCCGGCCGCGGACGTTGCGCCGGTCGATCTGCGCGCGATCAACACGTATCTCGGTCTCTACGCGAGCGACACGGTCGACGTGACGGCGCGGCTCGCCGTGACGGCCGGCGCGCGGTTCAATCTCGCCCGCATCGATCTTGCGGACCAGACCGGCGCGAACCCGCAGCTGGACAGCTCGAATCTTTATGCGCGCTTCAATCCGATGATGGGCGCCACCTACCGGCTCCTGCCGTGGCTCACGGCTTATGCGAGCTATGCGGAGGCCAATCGCGCGCCGACGCCGCTCGAGCTCGGCTGCTCGAGCCCGACAACGCCCTGCACGATCGACAACTTTCTCATTGCCGATCCGCCGCTGCGCCAAGTGGTTGCGCGCACCGTCGAGGCCGGGGTGCGCGGGCAATTCCGGCCGCAGCCGAATTCCGACCTCGCCTGGTCGGTGGGCGCGTTCCACACCGCGCTGACCGACGACATCATCAGCGTGGCGAGCGCGGTTCCGGGCTTCGGCTATTTCCAGAATGCGGGCGATACCCTGCGGCAAGGCGTCGAGGCCAAGGTCTCCTACAAACGCGACCGCCTCACCACCTACGCGAATTACGCCTATGTCGATGCGACCTACCGCAGCGCGCTGGTGCTGTCGTCACCCAACAACCCGGTCGCCGACGCCGGTGGCGACATCTTCGTGCGCCCGGGCAATCACATTCCAGGCATTCCGGCGCATCGCTTCAAGGCGGGCGTGGAGGTCGACATCACCGGTGCATGGAAGGTCGGTATCGATCTCAACGTCGTCGGCAGCCAATATCTCCTGCACGACGACACTAACGAGAACCCCAAGGTTCCGCCCTATGCGGTCGTGAACCTGCACACGACCTACCGGGTCAACCGGACCGTGGAGCTGTTCGGGCTGGTCAACAACCTGTTCGACCGGCACTACTTCACGAGCGGCACGTTCTTCGGCACGTCCGGCTTCAACAGCAACACTTTCGGAGCGCCGAGCTTTCTCGTTCTCAACGACGCCCGCGGGTTCGTGCCGGGCATGCCGTTCGCGATCTACACCGGCGTTCGCGCGAGGTTTTAGGCGCGATCTACTCCACAATCGCCCCCTCCGCCGCCGACGACACATGCCGCGCATACTCGGCCAGCACGCCGTCGCGGTAGCGCGCCTTCGGCGCCTTCCATTTCTTGCGGCGGGCGGCGAGCTCCTTGGCGGGCACGTTGAGCTGGATCAGGTTCTTGTCGCGGTCGAGCGTGATCTCGTCCCCGTTCTTGACCAGCGCGATGGTGCCGCCGACGAAGGCTTCGGGCGCGACGTGCCCGACCAGCCAGCCCCACGAGCCGCCGGAGAAGCGGCCGTCGGTGATGAGCGCGACCTGGTCGAGCAGCCCCTGCCCGACCAGCGCGGCGGTGGGCGAGAGCATCTCGGGCATGCCGGGGCCGCCCTTGGGACCCTCGTAGCGGATGACGATCACGTCGCCCGCCTTGATCTTCTTCGCCAGGATCGCCTTGAGGCAGGCGGGCTCGCTATCGAACACGCGCGCCGGGCCGGTGAACTGCGGATGCTTTATCCCTGAGGTTTTCGCAACGCAGCCCTCGGGCGAGAGGTTGCCCTTGAGGATCGAGAGGTGGCCGCGGGCGTAGAGCGCCTTGTTCCACGGCACGATGACCTGCTGATCGCCGCGCGGCTCGGACGGCACGTCGGCGAGCTCCTGCGCGATGGTACGGCCCGTGATGGTCATGCAGTCGCCCTCGAGCCGGCCGTGGTCGAGCAGCATCTTCATCACCTGGGCGAGGCCGCCGGCCTGATGGAAGTCGACCGCGACGAAGCGGCCCGATGGCTTGAGATCGCACAGCACCGGCGTGCGCTTCGCCACCTTCTCGAAATCGTCGATGTCCCAGCGCACGCCCGCCGCCTTGGCGATGGCGAGGAAGTGCAGCACCGCATTGGTCGAGCCGCCGGTCGCCATGACGATGGCGATCGCATTGGCGAGCGACTTGCGGGTGATGATGTCGCGCGGCTTGAGGTCGAGCTCGATCGCCTTGATGAGCACCTTCGCGGCGCGGTCGAGCGAGTCGAGCTTCTCGGCGTCGTCGGCGGCCATCAACGGCGTGTCGATGAGGCCGAGGCCGAGCGCGGCCGCGGCGGTCGCCATGGTGTTCGCCGTGTACTGGGCGCCGCACACGCCGAAACCCGGGCAGGCGTGGCGCTCGATGCCCTCGAAATCCTCGCGCGACATCTTGCCGGCATTGTAGGCGCCGACCGCCTCGAAGGCGGAGACGATGGTGAGGTCCTTGCCCTTCCACTTGCCCGGCTTGATCGTGCCGGCGTCGACGTAGAGCGAGGGAACGTTGCAATAGGCGAGGCCCATCAGGGCGCCGGGCTTGTTCTTGTCGCAGCCCGCAATGGCGATCAGGCCGTCCATCTGGTGGCTGCCCCAGCCGATCTGGATGCAGCGGGCGATCTCCTCGCGCGAGGGCAGCGAGTAGCGCATGCCCTCGGTGCCCATGCTGATGCCGTCCGATCCGGTCGGGAAACCCCAGGTCTGCGGCATGCCGCCCGCCGCCTTCACGGCCTTGACGGCGCGGTCGACCAGCGAGCCGATGCCGGCATTGCACGGGTTCATGGTCGAGTGGCCGTGCGCGATGCCGACGATCGGCTTGCCGAAATCCGCCGCCGTGAAGCCGACCGGATAGAGCATCGCGCGGTTGGCCGAGCGGGCATCGCCCTCGGTGATGACGCGGGAACGCTTGTTGAGAGCCACCTGGGTTTCCTCCGTGTCGGGCCGCGCGAGGCCGTGCGCCGGGGCGCAATGCCACAGCGAGCGGCCGCCTTCAAGCGCGCGGCTTGGCCTCGCCGTATTGCAGGACCTGCACCTTCTCGATGGTCACGAGGCCGCTCGACATCATGCCGTCGAGCACCGGCAGGAACGCATCGATCTTCGCCTGCGAATCGACGATCTCGACCACCACCGGCAGGTCCTGCGACAGGCGGAGGATCTTGGTGGTGTGGATATGGCTCGAATGGCCGAAGCCCATGTGCCCGCGCAGCACGGTCGCACCGGCGAGCTGCATCTCGCGCGCCTTGAGCACGATCGCCTCGTGCAGCGGCAGGTGGCCGGACTTGTCGTCCTCGCCGAAGAAGATGCGCAGCAGGACGGCGTCGCGCGGGAGCTGCATGGTCAGACCCATTTCATCGCGTTGATCGACGCGGCGAGCACCGCGCCGGCCCACACCGCAAGAAGGCAGAGCGCCACGGACGACGCCATATAGGCAAACGCATAGGCGAACTCGCCATCGTTGAGCAGGTTGAGGGTCTGCAGGCTGAAGGCGGAGAACGTCGTATAGCCGCCGCAGAGACCCACCATGACGAATTGGCGGCCGGTCGAGCCGACGAAGACGCGGCCGTCGGGGCCGGTCAGGATGGCGAAGAAGCCGATGACGAACGATCCCGTGACGTTGATCACCAGGGTGCCCCACGGAAACGTCTCGCCGACCGCGCGGGCGACCACGCCGCCGAGCCAATAGCGCGTAACGGTGCCGATCGCCCCGCCAAGCGCCACCATGAGATAGGTGTTCATCGACCGCAAAAAGCCCTTTGTCGCGCACCGCCCGGTCTCGCACTTGACACCGAGAGCGGGCCGATTTGCAAGGCAGAGCGTGGCAACCGCGCGGCGCTTTGCGGCGCGGCGCCGCGGCCGCGGGCGCGAAATTCGCCGAGACGGGCATCGCCCGATCGGGCAATATCCCGCGAGCCGCGCCCATCGCGGGAACAGACAAGAATTCAGAGGGAAACGCCATGACGCTCCGCCGCCGAGAGTTTCTCACGCTTGCCGGCGCGGCCGCCGCCGGGGTCGCGGCGCCGCGGGTCGCGTGCGCCGAAACCTATCCGTCGCATTCGGTGCGGGTGATCGTGCCGTTCACGCCGGGCGGCCCGACCGACCTGTTCGCGCGGCTGCTCGCCGCCAAGCTGTCGGAGCAGATGGGCCAGCAGTTCTACATCGAGAATGTCGGCGGCGCCGGCGGCAACATCGGCGCGGGGCGCGCCGCCCAGGCGGCGCCCGACGGCTATACGATCTTCATTGATGGCGCGAACTACGTCATTAACCCGTCGTTGTTCCACCAAGTGCCCTACGATCCGTTCAAGAGCTTCGACCCGGTCACGATCGCGGTCACGTCGCCGGCGATCCTCACGATCCACCCGTCGCTGCCGGCGCACAGCGTCAAGGAGCTGGTCGACCTGATCCACGCCAACCCGAAGAAGTACAGCTACGCCTCGCCCGGCACCGGCACGCCGCCCGACCTCGTGGGCGAGCTTTTCCGCATCACCCTCAAGCTCGATCTCGTGCACGTCCCGTTCAAGGGCGGCGGCGAGGCGATCACGTCGACGCTCGGCGGCCAGACGCCGATCTCGTTCGGGGCGCTTGCGCCGGCGGTGCCGATGGTCAAGGCCGACAAGCTGCGCGCGCTGGCGGTGACCGGGGCCAAGCGCACCAAGGCGCTGCCGGACGTGCCGACCTTCGCGGAGGCGGGCTTCCCGCAGATCCAAGGCGAGACCTGGTTCACCGTGTTGGTGCCGGCCGGCACGCCGAAGGCCATCGTCGTGCGGCTGCATCGCGAGGTCGCGCACGCGGTCGCGGCGCCCGACGTGCAGCAGCGCTTCGCGGTGCTCGGCTACGA
>CAVPGG010000173.1:0-15184 GCA_963703755.1 uncultured Pseudomonadota bacterium | reverse complement strand
AAAAAAAAAAAAAAAAAAAAAAAAAAAAAAAAAAAAAAAAAAAAAAAAAAAAAAAAAAAAAAAAAAAAAAAAAAAAAAAAAAAAAAAAAAAAAAAAAAAAAAAAAAAAAAAAAAAAAAAAAAAAAAAAAAAAAAAAGCAACCACCACCAGGCACGGTCGCCTCGCGCACGGAGCGCCCGACGACCGTCTCGCCGTGACCGCGCATCAGCACCACCGGGTTGGCGCCGAGCGTGCGCGCGAGCGCGTCGCCGAGCTGCGCATTGAGCACCAGCACGCCGCGCCGAGCGTCGCCGCGGTTGGCGTCGCGGACCTCGAACAGCGGCGTGCGCGGCGGCAGGAAGCCCGCCTGCGCGACGACCGGCCGCAGCGGCATGCCGGCGAGACCGAACGGGATCACGGCGAGGTCATGCGTGTGGATCACCGACTGCACGTCGGGGCGCGCCCGGTAGATCTGGCAGTGGATGTAGCGCTCGCCGTTGAGCCGCGGCGCGTTGGGATCGATCGACCGGCAGTCGAGCCCGACCTCGACGATGTCGGCGCGCGTGACCAGCGCCGGCGCCATGGCGCGCGGCATGAAGAAATGCTCCGGGTTCTTCGCCGAACGCGTGCTGACATGGCCGAAACTGTCGAGGATGCCTTCGTTGGCGAGGATGTGGCTCGCCGTGACGACGTCGTCGATGCGCGCCGCGTCCGGGTCGACCACCGGGCCCTGTGCGCGTGAGGCGACCGCGAAGAACGCGGCGGCCGCAAGCAGCGGGGCCAAGACGACGGGCAGTCGGTTCATCGGCGTGATCCGGGCAGAGACGGCGTTGCGACCTTAACGGACTGGCGCCAGCGCGGTCAATTTCGCAACGCTTCGCCACGTTGCACCGCATTCCGAGGGCTTGCCAAATTCGTTCATTTGTAAACTAATTTCCCTCCGTCACACGGCGCCGGTATCTTGCAGGGACAAAATGAAGCGGATCATCTTCAGCACGTTGCTTCTGCTCGTGACGCCGTTCTTTGCGTCGCTCGCGCAGGCGTTCCCGGAGCGTCCGATCAAGCTCATCGTGTCGTCGCCGGCGGGCGGGCCGCCCGATATCATGGCGCGGCTCGTGTCGGACAAGATGGCCGCGCTGCTCGGTCAGGCGATCGTGGTGGAGAACCGGCCGGGCGGCGCCGGCGGCACGATCGGGGCGCGGTCCGTCATCACCGCCGATGCGGACGGCTATACGCTGCTGATGGGCAGCACAAGCTCGCTCATCATCGCGCCGCTCATTTACAAGAACGCCGGCTATACGGCCGAGACGTTTGCGCCGGTCGCCGGGCTGGCGGAAAGCGCCGAGATCCTGGCGGTCAATCCGGCCGTCAAGGCGACCTCGGTCGCCGAGCTGGTCCAGCTGGCGAAATCCGCCCCCGGCACGCTGCGCTACGGCTCCGCCGGCATCGGCACGCTGCCGCATATCGAGGGCGAGCTGCTCAAGGCGCGCGCGCAGATCGACATTCGCCACATCCCCTACCGCGGCGGCGGGCCCGCGCTCAACGGCCTGCTCGGCGGCGAGGTGCAGATCTTCTTCTCGGCGCTGACCCAGATGCTGCCCTTCGTGCTCGACGGCCGCCTGCGCGGGCTCGCGGTCACCAGCGAGGCGCGCAGCCCGCTCGCGCCTCAGATTCCGACCATGGTGGAGAGCGGCTACGACCAGTTCGTCACCGCGTCGATCAATTTCATCGTCGCGCCGCCCGGCACGCCGCTGGCGATCCGGCGCCAGCTCAGCGACGCGGTCGCCAAGGCGCTGGCGAGCGAGGAGGTCAGGAAGGCTTTCGCGCGCATCGGCGCGACCGCGCGGCCGGCCTCGCCGGAAGAGCTCGCGGCTTACGTGACACGACAACAGCAGCGCTGGACCCGCATCGTCGAGGCGACGCACATGACGTTGGAGTAAGGAGCCAGGATGGCGACAAGCTGCAAGATCGCGATCGTCGGCGGCGGGCTCGCGGGGCTCGCGGCCGCCAATGCGCTGCGAAGCTTCGGGATGGCACCCGACGTGTTCGAGGCCGCGCCGCAACTCGGCGAGATCGGCGCCGCCGTCAATGCGAGCCCGCAGGCCGTCAAGGCGCTGCGCGCGGCCGGCGTCGGCGAGGCGATCGCGGCGGTCGGATACCTCTCGCCCGGCATCTCTACGCGCAACATGCAAACCGGCGACTACCTCGAGTTCAACGACCGCAAGAAGAGCGCCGAGCGCTATGGCGCGCCCTACTACTCGTTCCATCGCGCCGACCTGCTCGACGCGCTGGCAAGCCGGCTCGACCGCGGCGCCATCCACCTCGGCCACCGGCTGACCGGGCTGGAGGAGCGCAGCGACCGCACCGTGCTGGTCTTCGCCAACGGTGCGCGCGTCGAGGCCGAGGTCGTGATCGGCGCCGACGGGGTGCGCTCGGTGGTGCGCCACGCGCTCTACGGCGACGACACCCCGAGCTACACGGGGCAGATGGCGTGGCGCGCGCTGCTCAACGGCAGCGACGTGCCGTTCGAGGTGCTGGAGCCGACCGGGCACATCCAATGGGTCGGGCCGGGCTGCCACCTGATCGCCTACTACATCCGCGACCGCAAGCTCGTGAACATCGTCACGCAAGAGGACACGGACAAGTGGGTCGAGGAAGGATGGTCGACCCGCGGCGATCCGGACGAAATGCGGGCGAGCTTTCCCAATCCCGAGGCGCGCCTGGAAAAGCTCTTGAGCCTCGTCACGACATGCTCGAAGTGGGGCCTGTTCACGCGGCCGCTGACGCAGAACTGGGGCCGCGGCCGCATCGAGCTGATCGGCGACGCGGCGCACGCCATGCTGCCCAATGCGGGCCAAGGCGCCTGCCAGGCGTTCGAGGACGCCTACATCCTGGCGCGCTGGCTCGACGCCTGCCGCGATCCGGCCGAGGCCTTCGCCAATTTCCGCCGCATCCGCATTCCGCGCGTGCACGGCGTGCAGCGGCTCTCGTTTGCCAACGCGCGCTTCAAGCACATGCGCGATGCCTCGGCGCAGAAGCAGTCGATCACGGACGGCAAGGGCAGCGTGCACGGCAATTCCGACTGGGTGTGGGGCTACGATCCGGTGCACGACTGGGACAAGGAGCCGGTGGTTCCGACGGCCTATGCGGCGTGAGCGGCCGGTGCCCGCCCGCGCGGCGAGGTCGATTACCGTCGGCACGTCGCTGCGGCTGACCTACCGCGCGTTCGCGCGCGACCTCGCGCGCCGGCTCGCGCCGCACGGCATGACGCTGCTGATGTGGTTCGTGCTGCGCGAATTGTGGAAGCGCGATGGGCTTAGCCAAAACGAGATCGCGAGCGCGACCGACCGGCAGGCCTCCGCCATCGTGAGCGTGGTGCGCGCCCTGCACGAGGCGGGCCTCGTGCGGGTGTCGCGCAGCGCCAAGGACGGGCGCCGCTCGGTCGTGCGCCTCACGGCGGCGGGCCGGCGGCTCGAGCCGGTGCTCACCGCGCATGGGCGCAAGCTGAGCCAGATCGCGCAGCAGGGATTTTCGGCCGCCGAGCGGCGCCGCCTGATGACGATGCTGGAGCGCCTGCGCCACAACATCGCGCGCGACCACGACACTTGAAAGCGAGAACGCCATGTCTTTACCTTTGCCGGACGACGTCGCCTGGCGCAGCTTCGAGCGGATGCTCTTGATCCGCCGCTTCGAGGAAGCGGTGCTGCGCCTCTCCTACGAGAAGCAGTTCGTCGGCCGCTATCATCTCTATATCGGCCAGGAAGCGACCGGTGCGGCCGCGATGGCCTCGCTCGACGGGCGCGATTATCTCGCGACCACCCATCGCAACCACGGGCACGTGATCGCACGCGGCGCGGATCCCGGCGCCGCGATGGCGGAGATCCTCGGCCGCGCCACCGGGCTCAACGGCGGGCGCGGCGGCACGATCCACCTCAGCGATCCGTCGCTCGGCTTAATCTCCACGTCTGGCATCGTCGGCGGCTGCATCTCGTGCCCGACGCCGGCAAGATCGCGGCGGCGGTGCGGCAGGTGCTCGGGCGGGCCTGATCGCGCCATTGCGACCGAAGGCCTGGAAGGCGAGCGGCGATTGCGTCATGATGCGGTAGCGTGTCGCGGCGAGCGCCCCACGTGTCATTGACGGCTCTCTCGGCCCCCCCGACGGGCGACGCCAGCCGACACGGACGGACGCAGAGGATTGCGTGATGGCCGATGCAGGCGAGGACGGCGCCGCGCACAGGGCGCAGGCCGGCAAGCCGATGATCGTCGGAATCGGCGCTTCGGCGGGCGGCATTCACGCCTTGCAGACGTTCTTTGCCGGGCTTCCCGGCAATACGGGCGCCGCGTTCGTGGTCATCGTCCACCTCGACCCGAGGGTGCGCAGCGAGCTGCCGAGCATCCTGGCGGCGCGTACCTCGATGCCGGTCTCGCAGGTGGCGACGACCGAGGCGTTGCAGCCCGACCATGTCTACGTCATCCCGCCCGACCGCCAGCTGCAGCTCACCGACGACGCGATTTCCACCACCGAGTTCAACGCGCCGCGCGGGCGGCGCGCCCCGATCGACCTGTTCTTCCGCTCGCTCGCCAAGCAGCACGGGGATGGGTTCGCGGTCGTCCTCAGCGGCGCGGGCTCCGACGGCGCGATCGGCATCAAGGACGTCAAGGAAGCCGGCGGAATCATCCTGGTGCAGGATCCGGCCGAGGCCGAACACCCCTCGATGCCGCGTAGCGCGATCGCGACCGGAGCGGTCGACCTGGTGCTGCCGGTGCACGAGCTCGCGGGGCGGCTGGCGCGGCTCATCCGCGGCAAGCATGCGGTCGTGCTCGACGACGCGCAGGAGGTCGACGAGGAGCTGCTGCGCCGCCTGCTCGCCCATGTGCGGGTGCGCACGGGGCACGATTTCGCGAAATACAAGCGCTCCACCCTGCTGCGCCGGATCCTGCGCCGCATGCAGGTGACGCGCACCGACGACCTCAAGGACTACTACGAGTTCCTGCGCGACAACGCCGAGGAGCCGCACGCGCTGCTCGGCGACCTCCTGATCTCGGTCACGACCTTCTTCCGCGACCCGGAGGCGTTCGACGCGCTCAAGGCGCTGGTCGTCCCGCACCTGTTCCACGCCAGGGCGGTGGACGACACGACCCGCATCTGGGTGCCGGGCTGCGCGACCGGCGAAGAGGCCTATACGATTGCCATGATCGTCCTGGAAGAAGCCTCGCGCCACGACCTGCGGCCGACGATCCAGGTGTTCGGCTCCGACCTCGACGCCCGGGCGCTCGCGACCGCGCGCGAGGGGCTCTATCCGGCGGCGATCGAGGCGGACGTGAGCGAGGAGCGGCTGCGCCGCTTCTTCGTGCACGAGGGCGACCACTACCGGGTGCGGCGCGAGCTGCGCGACATCGTGCTGTTCGCGAGCCACAGCGTGCTGAAGGACCCGCCATTCTCGCGTATCGACCTCATCTCGTGCCGCAATCTTCTGATCTACCTTGATCGCGACCTGCAGCAGCAGGTGTGTAGCACGTTCCACTATGCGCTCAATCCGGGCGGCTACCTGCTGGTCGGCTCCTCGGAGACGGCCGACAACCCGCCCGGCCTGTTCATCACGCTCGACCGCAAGGCGCGCATCTACCAGTCGACCGCCAGCGGCGACGACAAGCCGCGCCTGCTGCCACGGCTTCTCGGCGGCTTCGGGATGCACGAGGCCTATGCCATACCTAGCCGCCCGCTGACCCCGTCGGCGGCGCTCACCGAGGCGGCGATCCACCGGCAGGCGATCGAGAAGGTGGCCCCGCCCAGCATCATGGTCGATGCCGCGCACCGCGTGGTGCACCTCTCGGAGCACGCCGGGCGTTTCCTCCAGCCGTCCGGCGGCCCGATGAGCGGCGACCTGGTCGATCTCGTCCGGCCGGAGCTGCGCTTCGAGCTGCGCTCCGCGCTCCATCGCGCCTTCGAGGCCGGCCAGTCGACCCTGAGCCTGCCGATCCTGGTGCGGTTCAACGGCGCACGGCACCGGGTGCATTTCCAGGTCAAGCCCGCGATGGAGGCGAACGAGGCAGGGCCGCGCCACGCGCTGGTGCTGTTCCTCGAGGGCGAGGCCGTGCAGCATGACGCGGCCACGCCCGGCCAACGCGCGGCCAACGACGAGACGGTACGGCGGCTGAGCGAGGAGTTGGCGCTCACCCAGGCGCGCCTGCGCACGACGCGCGAGGAATCGGAATCCGCCAACGAGGAGCTGCGCGCCGCCAACGAGGAGCTGCAGTCGATCAACGAGGAATACCGCTCGACCTCGGAGGAGCTCGAGACCAGCAAGGAGGAGCTGCAGTCGATCAACGAGGAGCTGCAGACGGTCAACAGCGAGCTCAAGCTCAAGCTCGAGGCGGTGTCGCGCGCGCACAGCGATCTGCAGAACCTGATGGCGGCGACCGACTTCGGCATCCTCTTTCTCGACGCCGGGCTGCGCATCAAGCGCTTCACCAAGCCGGTCACCAACGTCTTTCGCATCACCCCGAGCGACGAGGGCCGGCCGGTCACCGATTTCGCGCATCGGCTCGTCTACGACGATCTCACCAAGGACGCCCAGTCCGTGCTCGCGCATCTCACGCCGATCCGCCGCGAGGTGCCGAGCCGCGACAATCGCTGGTACGACGTGCGGCTGCGCCCCTACCGTACCGTCGAGGACAAGATCGACGGCGTGGTGATCACCTTCGTCGACGTGAGCGACCGCAAAGCATGGGAGGAGCGCCAGCAGCTTCTGCTGCGCGACCAGTCGCACCGGGTCAAGAACACGCTCGCGGTGGTGCAGGCGATCGCGCACCAGACGCAGCGTCACAGCAAGTCGCCCGCGGATTTCGTCGCGCGGTTCGACGGAAGGCTGCGCGCGCTCGACAGCGCGCACACCCTGCTCGCAGCCGCCGACTGGCGCAGCGCCGACCTCGGCGCGATCGCGCGCGAGCAGCTTGCCGCCTGTGCGGCGGATGCGGATCGCATCCGCATCGACGGCGACGCGGTCGCGCTGCCGCCCGATCTTGCGACGCCGGTCGGCCTCGTGCTGCACGAGCTCGCGACCAACGCAGCCAAGTATGGCGCGCTGTCCCGGCCGGGGGGCTCGATCAGCCTGCGATGGAATGTCGAGACCCGTGGCGACCATCCGGTCTTGTCGATGCTGTGGAGCGAGCACGGCGGGCCGCCGGTGCAGCCGCCGAAAACCTCGGGCTTCGGCGGAACGCTGATCGAGAGCAGCATCCCCAATGCGACCGTCCGCCGCGACTTCCGCGCCGACGGCCTCGTCTGCACTATGGAGATCCCGCTGCCGCCGCCGGGCGCGAGCGAGCCCGCCGGTCCGGCGTGAACCGGTAGACCTTCAGCCGCGCGGCCGCTCACGCCGCCCGCGCGAAGCGATCCACCCGAAACGGCTCGATCGGCAGATTGGTCGCCCCGGCCACGATCAGATCGGCCATAAGCGCGCCGACGCCGGGGCCGAGCTGAAAGCCGTGCGCCGAGAAGCCGAACTGGTGATAGAGGCTCTCGGCCGCGCGGCTCGGCCCGATCACCGGGATGTCGTCCGGCATGCGCGCCTCGATGCCGGCCCAGGCGCGCACGATGGTGGTCGCCCGCATCACCGGAAACAGCTCCCAGACGGTGCGGGCGCTCTCCGCGAGCTTGCCCCAGTCGAGCACGGTCGCGTTCTCGTCCGGATAGGGTTTGGCGAGATGGCCGCCGCCGATCACCACGGTGCCGTTGGCGAGCTGCTTGAACGAGAGCTTGCGGCCGCGCAGGATCACGACCGGATCGATGAAGCGCGGCAGCCGCGCCGTGATCATCAGCATCGGCGCGATCACCTCGAGCGGCACCGGCTCGCCGACCATGGCGGCGATGCGGCCCGCCCAGGCGCCCGCGGCATTGACCACGACCGGCGCCGCGTAGGCGCCACGCTCGGTCGCGACCTCCCACATTGCGTTCCGCCGCGCGAGCCCGGTCACGCGCACGCCCTCGACAACCGCGGCGCCATGCGCGATCGCGGCGCGGCGGAACGCCTGCGTGGTGCGGAACGGATCGGCGGCGCCGTCGCGGCGCGACACCACGCCGCCCGGACAATGGTCAGCGACGGCGGGCAGCAGGCGCTTGAGCTCGGCGCGGTCGACCAGCTCCTCGTGGGTGAAGCCGCGCAGCCGCAGGTCGTCGACGCGCGCGCGGAGCCGCGCCAGCTCGTCCTCGGTCTCGGCGACGAGCACCTGGCCGTGGCGCTCGAAACCGCAGGTGTCACCAACCAGGTCCTCGATGCGCTCCCATAATTCCATCGAGGCGACCGCGAGCGGCACCTCGGCCAGGTGGCGCGCGAGCTGGCGCACGCCGCCCGCATTGACGCCCGAGGCATGGCGGCCCGCATAGTCCTTCTCGATGACGAGCGGCTTGAGCCCGCGCATCGCCAGATGCAGCGCGGTCGCGCAGCCATGCAGGCCGCCGCCGATGACGATCGCGTCGGCCGTGCGCGTCATCCGCGCACGACGGCGCTGACCGCCGCCTCGGTCTGCGGCATCGCGGCAAGCTCCTTGAGTGGGATCGGCTTCACGGGCGGGCGCAGCCGATAGTAGCCGACCGCATCGGGCGCAACACCGCGTGCCTGCGCGATCATCTCGCTCACCGTGAGGCCGCACATGCGACCCTGGCACGGGCCCATGCCGCAGCGGAGAAACGCCTTGAGCTGGTTCGGCCCCTCGACGCCGAGGCCCATTGTCTCGGCGATCTGCGCCGCTGTCACCTCCTCGCAGCGGCACACGATGGTGTCGCGTGCCGGGATACGGAACGATGCGGACGGCTGGAACAGCAGGTCAAGAAACGCGCGGCCGCGCTCGGCATGCCGCACGGCCTGTCGTGCATCTTCCATCGTGGCAAGGCCGGGTGCACGAGCGGGCGCCTGCGCCTGCACGGCCGCGAGGCCCACGAGCCGCCCGCGCGCGGCGGCCGCGAGCGCGCCGCCGATGCCGGCGCCGTCGCCCGCAACCGCGACACCGTCGACCGACGAGTTGCCCTCGTGGTCCAGCACCGGCACGAAGCAGAGCTGGCGCGCGTCCCAGCGATGGGCGACGCCGGCCGCCATGGCGAGATTGACGTTGGGGGCGACACCCTGGTGCAGCAGCAGCGTGTCAGCGGCGATGCACTCCTCGCTTCCCTCGCGGCGCGTGAACGCCACCTCGCGCAGCGTATCGTCGCCGAGCGCACGGAGCGATGTGACGCCGCGGATGACACGCACCTTGCGCCGCACTTCCCGGCGCAACGCGAGGCCTTTGGCGAAATAGGGCGACGCGACGAAGCCGGGCGCGTGGGGGAGCGCGCGCCAGAGGCTCCGGCGCGGCGTGGTGTCGAGCATGGCCGCGATGGCGCCGCCGGCGCGCAGGATCTGCGCGGCGACCAGCCACAGCAGCGGGCCCGTGCCGGCGAGGACGACACGGCCGTCCGGCACCAGCGCGGAGGACTTGAGCAAGGTCTGCGCGGCGCTGGCGGTCATCACGCCGGGCAGCGTCCATCCCGCAACCGGGAAAGGGCGCTCGAGCGCGCCGGTCGCCAGAATGACGCGGCGCGCCGTGAGTTCTGCGATTGACCGGCGATCGAGACCGCGATCTGCCGGTCGCGATCAAGGCTCCAGACGGTCGCACCGTGCACGAAGGCCGCGTCGCTCGCACGCGCCCGCGCGACGAGCGCTTCTCCCTGCCAATAGTCGGCGCCGAGAATGTCGCGCGGCGTCGGCGTGGCCGTGATGGCGCGGTAGATCTGGCCGCCCGGGCCGGCATTCTCGTCGAGCACCAGGGTCGCGAGGCCCGCCGCCGCGGTCGTCGCCGCGGCCGCGAGGCCCGCCGGTCCGGCGCCGACGATGACGACGTCGTACTCGCGGCGCGATAGCGGCTGCGCGCTCACGCGGCCGGCTCCGTGCTCGCGGCCTGCGTCTCGATGCGCATGCCGTCGCGCACCGGCACGAGGCAGGCCTGGCGGCCACCCTCGCCGTCGATCGTGACGAGGCATTCAAAGCACACGCCCATCAGGCAGTAGGGCGCGCGCCGCTTGGCGGTGACGGCGGTCGTGCCGAACGAGGCGTGGCCGGCGAGCAGCAAGGCAGCCGCGACGCTGTCGCCCGCGCGGGCACGGAAGGGTTGTCCGTCGATCATGACCGCGACGGGCTCGCCGCCGACGTCAGGCAGCCTTTTGTACATGGAACCTCCGGGCCGAGAAGGGCGCGAGGCGCCCGGCATCGAGCGTGCCGCGCGCGATCATGGGGGCGATGTCGTAGGCGTGGTTCGCGGCAAGTGTCACGCCGGAATGGCAGCAGGCGACGAAGGCGCCCGGGCACGTCTGCGACTGATCGTAGATCGGAAAGCCGTCGCGGGTCATCACGCGCAGGCAGGACCAGGTGCGCACGACGGTCGCGCGCGCGAGGATCGGGAACATGCGCTGTGCGCGGTCCGCCATCACGGCGCTGATCGCCATGGTGAGGCCCGCGTCGTCGCTCGCATCCTCGTAGGAATCGCCGATCATCACGGTACCCTCGTCGGTCTGGCGCAGCGTGACCACGGGGTAGCGCAAGAAGCGCGGCATGCGGCGGGTGACGACGATCTGGCCGCGGTGATTGTCGCGCATGGGCGCGTCGAGGTCGACCATGGGGGCGAGCCGCGCATTGGCGTTGCCGGCGGCGAGCACGACCTTGCCGGCGCCAACGTCGCCCGCCGCGGTCTCGATGCGGAAGGCGCCGGACTTATAGTGTATGCCGCGCACCGCGTGGCTCGGGCGGTAGTCGACGCCGAGCCGCGTCGTCGCAATGTGGAAGGCGCGGAAGAGGCGCAGCGAGTTGACGTGGCCGTCGAGCGGACAGTAGCTGCCGCCGGCGACGGTCGGGCCGATCCCGGGCTGCATCTTCTCGATCGCGGCGCGGTCGAGGATCTCGACGCTGAACGTCGGCACGCCGGGCTGGCCATGAATCCGATCGAGCATCGCCTTGCGGCCGGCAAGCTCCGCTTCGGAGAGTGCGAGCGCAAAGCCGCCGGGGCGCTCGAAGCAGACGTCGAGGCCAGTCGCACCCTTCAGCTCCGCGGCGAGCCGCGGCCACTGGTCGGAGGAGCGGATGGTCCAGCCGACATAGTCGGGCAGGCCAAGCCCCTTGCTCTGCACCCAGACGAGCGCGAAGTTGCCGCGCGAGGCGCGCTTGGCGATGTCGCCCTCGTCGAGAACCACCACGCGCTGGCTCGCGCGCGCGAGCCCCCAGGCGATCGCCATCCCGACGAGTCCGCCGCCGACCACCGCGATATCGTGGTCGCGCGTCATCCCGGCTCCCAAGACGTGAGCATGATCTTTTGCGAAAACCGGTATCCACTTTTCGGGATCATGCTCTCAAGGCTCGTCCATGCCGCGTCCGGCGAGCAGACGCTCGAGGCCATAGATGCGGTCGAGGACCACCAGCGCGGTCGCCGTGATCGCGATCACGCACGCCGACACCGAGGTCACCAGCGGGTCGATATTATCCTGGATGTAGAGAAACATCCGCACCGGCAGCGTTGCGGTTCCGGGCGCGGCGACGAACACCGTCATGGTCACCTCGTCGAAAGACTGGATGAACGCGAGCGTCCAGCCGGACACGAGGCCCGGCAGGATCAACGGCAGCGTGATGCGGCGCCACAGCGTCCATTCGGTGGCGCCGAGCGAGATCGCGGCCTGCTCGATCGAGCGGTCCAGGCCGACCGCCGAGGCAAGCGTGAGGCGCAGCGCATACGGAAAGACGAAGATGATGTGCGCGAGCACGAGGCCCGTGAAGCTGCCGCCGAAGCCGATCTCGCTGAAAAAGCGCAGGAACGCGATGCCGAGCACGACATTGGGGATCATCAGCGGCGCCATGAAGAGGGCGCTTGCGGCTTCGCGCCCGGCGAAGCGATGGCGCGCGATGGCGAGCGCGGCCGGCACCGAGAATGCCAGGGCGACGGTCGCGGACAGCGCGCCGAGGCCGAGGCTCAGCCAGAAGGCATTGATGAATTCGGGATATTCGGCGATCGCGCGAAACCAGCGCAGCGACAGGCCGTGGGTCGGAAACGACAGGTAGCCCTCCGGCGTGAACGCGACGGCGCAGACGACGAGGATCGGCGCCAGCATGAACACCACGAAGACGGCATGGAAGACCAGCGCCAGCGGGCCGTTGCGGCTCATCCGAGCACCTCGGCGTAGCGCCGTTCGATCAGGCGATTGGCCGCGACCACGATCGTGACCAGGATGACCAGCAGCAGCACCGCGACGGCGGCGCCGAGCGGCCAGTCGAGGGTGTTGAGGAACTCGTCATACGCGAGCGTCGCCGCGACCTTGAGCCGTCGTCCGCCGATGATCGCCGGCGTCGCAAAGGCGCTCGCCGCGAGCGCGAACACGATGATGCCGCCGGAGAGGACGCCGGGCATGGCCTGGGGCAGGACCACGCGGCGCAGGATCGTGAGCTGGCCGGCGCCGAGGGAAGCAGCCGCGTTCTCGATCTGCGGATCGAGGCGATGCAGGGCGGTCCAGACGGCGAGCACCATGAAGGGCATCAGCACATGGGCGAGCGCGACCACGATGCCGGTCTCGGTGAACATGAACCGGATGGGCGACGAGATCAGCCCGAGCGTCATCAATGCCTTGTTGACGACGCCGCTGTTGCCGCCGAACAAAAGCGCCCAGCCGAGCGTGCGCGCCACGACCGAAATCAGGAGCGGGCCGAGCAGGACGAGAAGAAAGAGGCCGCGCCAGGGCGCGCGCATGCGGCGCAGGATGTAGGCCTCGGGCGCGCCGACGAGCGCCGTGATGAGGGTGACGAGCACCGCGATGCGGAACGTGCGGCCGAACATCTCGACGTAGTACGGATCGCGACCAGATCTCGCGCCAGTTCTTCAGGATGAAGACCGGGCGGATGCCGCCATATTGGCTCCAGTCGTGGAACGAGAGCAGCACGGTCATCACCAGGGGCACGACGAGGATCGCGGCGAACAAGACGAGCGCCGGCAGGCTCAGGAGCCACGGCGCGGCGGCGGACATGCGCGCGCGGCGGGCGCTTCCGTGGTTCTTCACCTCGTTCATGCGCCGCCCCGCCCTGCCCCGGCTGCTTCGCCCGGCCGCACCGTCATGTGCTCGGCGCGCCAGACGAGCGCGACCGTCTCGCCCTCCGCCGGCATCGCGCCACCCGCATTCTGACGGATGACGAAGACGTCGCCGACCGGCGTGTCGACGCGATAGAGCCAGTGGTTGCCCTGGAAGATGCGGGTTCGCACGACGCCATCGAGCGTGCCGGCGGCGGGTGCCGCGAAGGCGATCTTCTCGGGGCGCACCGTGGCGACAAGCGGGCCGTTCAGCGCGTGCGGACACGTCCATCGCGCGGGGCCGATCGCGACGGTCGTCACCCCGCCGTCGGTGCTGCCCCGTCCGGGAAGCTCGTTGGTCTTGCCGAGAAATCCGGCGACGAAAGCGGAGGCCGGCCGCTCGTAGGCTTCCTGCGGCGCCGCGATCTGCTCGGCGCGGCCATGGTTCATGATCACGATGCGGTCCGACAGCGCCATGGCCTCGGCCTGGTCGTGCGTCACCAGGATCGTGGTGGTGCCGACGCTGCGCTGGATCTGGCGCAGCTCGATCTGCATCTCCTCGCGCAGCTTGGCGTCGAGATTTGACAGGGGCTCGTCGAGCAGCAGCATGTGCGGGCGGATGACCAGCGCGCGGGCGAGCGCAACGCGCTGCTGCTGGCCGCCCGAGAGCCGCCGCGGATGCCGGTCGGCGAAGCCCGCAAGGCCGACGAGCGCCAGCGCGTCGGCGACGCGCTTGTCGCGCTCGGCGCGGCCGACGCCCTGCATCTCGAGGCCGAAGGCGACGTTCTGCGCCGCCGTCATGTGCGGGAAGAGCGCGTAGCTCTGGAAGACGACGCCGAGGCCGCGCCGGTTCGGCTGCACGGCGAGGAGAGCCTTGCCGGCAAGAGCGATCGCGCCCGCCGTCGGCTCGACGAAGCCCGCGATCATCTGCAGCGTGGTGGTCTTGCCGCACCCCGACGGCCCGAGGAGCGAGATGAACTCGCCCTGCTCGACCGCCACGGTGAGCCGATCGACCGCCGCGTGGTCGCCGTAGCGCTTGGTGAGTTGGTCGAGATGGAGAAAAGGCATGGGGTTGGAAGGCGCCGTGCGGGAAGACGCGATCACCCTCCCCTGCAGGGGGAGGGTCGCTCGACTTCGCGAAGCGAAGGCGAGCGGGGTGGGGTGGCCGAGGCGCCGCCACCCCACCCCGGCTCGCTTCGCTCGCCGACCCTCCCCCTGCAGGGGAGGGTGAAGATCACCGCTCGATCTCCCGGTTCCAGCGCTTGGTCCATTCTTCGCGGTGCGCGTTGATCGTATCCCAGTCGGGATTGATCAGCTTGGCGGCGCGCTCGCCGAGCGGCGCCATGGTGCCGAGGCCCGCCGGCACCGCCACGGTCTTGTTCACCGGCCCGTAGCCGTAGTCCTTGAGCAGGATCAGCTGCATGCTCGGCACGAGCAGCGCCTTGACGAATTCGCTGGCGAGTGGCGAGGCGTTCGGCTTGGCGACCGGGCAAGCCGAGGCGAGCAGCGTGACGGCCCCCTCCTTCGGGTAGACGAAATCGACCGGAAAGCCCGTATTGGCGAAGGACTGCACGCGGCCGCTGCCCCACACGGCGATCTCGGCCTGCCCGGACTCGAACAGCTCGGTCATCTTGCCGGGCGACGGCTCGTAGGCGAGCACGTTGGGATTGACCTCGTCCTTCATCACCTTGAAGCCGGGCTCGATGTTCTTCTCGCCGCCGCCGTTCATGCGCGCGAACATCATCAGCGCGTAGAGCCCGTAGGTGTTGTTGATCGGCGGGATCACCAGTAGCCGCTTGTATTTCGGATCCTTGAGATCGTTCCACGAGCCGGGCGCCGCCCAGCCCTTCTGCGTGAAATACTTCGTGTTGTACATGAGCCCGGTGGCGACGAGGCCGATCGCGACCGCGCGGTCGTCCTTGAAGCGCGCCGCCGGATAGAGGTCGGCATCGGGCAGGCCGGTGAGCTTGCCGCAGAAGCCGAGCTGGATCGCCTGATACATCGGGCCGTCGTCGACGATCGCGACGTCGATCTGCTGGTTGCTCTTCTGCGCCTGCAGCTTGGCGAGCGTGTCGGTCGAGTTGCCGGCGACGTATTCGACGGTGACGCCGAACTTCCTCTCGAAGCCGCC
>CAVPGG010000172.1:0-16078 GCA_963703755.1 uncultured Pseudomonadota bacterium | reverse complement strand
CACAGAGAAGCCACAGACGCTATGGCATGGACTAAAGCTGCATCCATATGGCGATGACATTGATGGACAGAAAGAGAGGAGAGAAACCGTGAAGAGCATTTGCTATGAAGAGGTGTTGTTCAATGAGCCTGTGGAGCAGTTCTACGAGGTGCTGACGGGCGGAGTGCCAGGTGCAAAGGGAAAAGGTGGAAAGGGAGGGAAGGCTGTGGCGAGGAGTCTACCGTCGGCAGAGATTCCGGAGCGGAATTCGAAGGACAATGTGTTCAGTCACGAAGAGGAGTCGAAGGAACTTGACCGACTAGGCGAGGCACGCAAAACTGTGCAGAAACTCATCACCGAGGAGAAAGCGAAGCTGGTCGTGGAAGAGGGACGGTTACAGGAATTGGAAAGACCGAAGGCAAGCCTTTGACTAAGAAGAGATGACACGATATTGCGGACTTCCAATGCCCCATTCATGACAGACTCAGCATCCTAGTATTCGGAACATCATGGACGACAAGCATGCCAGGGCAGCATGCCAGGACAGCATGCCAGGACAGCATGCCAGGACAGCATGCCAGGACAGCATGCCAGGACAGCATGCCAGGACAGCATGCCAGGACAGCATGCCAGGACAGCATGTTCGAGGCTATTCGTCAGATGGTAAAATCAAGGTCAGCATTGTGGACATGCGACAGGATCAGGCAATGGTCATACTCTCAACCTCTACTGGGCTTCATTCTTGCAACGCAGTCCGATGGAAGACATTGCGAATGGTCGAGCTTGTGCAGCCCTGCCACCAGATTTGCGCCAATTCAGGTAATCATCACTCACTTTCGGGTCTTAAATCACCAAAACGGTTTGACGATATACTGCTTGGGGATTTTCGCTATCGGAAATTTTACGTGTCCAACGACTCAAAGAAGCCCAATTCCCTATTCATATCGTGCCTTGCTACCCATCCGCTTCTCAACATAAACTTCCAGCCCTGACTGTACCACGAAGAATGTCGAGTGGTGCTTGATCGTTGCCTCGGGATGCACGAGGCTGAACCGGTATCGCCTCAGGATCTGGGGCAGTACTTTGTTCATCTCCAGAAGAGCCAGGTTGCGCCCGATGCAAAGATGGCTTCCACCCCCAAACTATCACCATCGTCAGCTTCTATCCATGATTGAAAGAGATCAACGTTAGTTGGCAGCGATGGGACCGACCTGATACATGTGCCTGTCCATCGCTTTGGCGTCCCTTTCAAACCACCTCTCCGGTCGATACACATCCGCATCCTCTCCAAACACCGCCTTGTCTCTGTGGAGAACCCACGCATTCAAAGCCACCCGCGTATCTCCTGGACACCATTGGCCGTCTATCTCTGCTCCGGAAGGAGGCACGTGGCGTGTGATGTTGAGGCCGACAGCAGGGCGGACGCGCATGGCTTCTTTGAGCGCGGCTTGGAAGTAAGGAAGCTGCTGCGCTTCGGCGTACGATATTATGTCGGAGATTTTTGACCGCGGCGTCGATCTCGGCGCAGATCTTGTCGTAGACAGATGGAGCTTTCAAGATGTGGTAGACAAATGATTGCATCGTCGACGCAGTGGAATCGGAGCTGGCGAATCTGGATGACAGGTTAGAATCGTGTATTGATGTGCATGGGGGTTCTTCATCTCCCTATTTTCCAAGATTGAGGGTCTTTGGGTGGCAGCTTGCTTACATCGCTCCATGCCCAGCAGCAAAAACATCTCCTTCGCTAAACTTGTTAGGTTGCGCCTGGCTGGCGGTCAAGAGCTGACTCAGCAGATCCTTCCATCCACCGCATTCTTGCCACTTTGCTTTCTCTTCTCGAGTTCTGAGATCGCAATGCGAGTGATCAGGGCGTTCTTGGTTGCGAGGAAGGGCACGTACTGCCACAACGGATTTCGCCGCAAGAAATGATCCCAGAACGGGACTTGGCCCACGATGCCGGGACCCGGGAATTCGTCGATGGCTTTTACGGCGCGCCCATGTCGATGCCAGCGTCAAGGAAACCGAATTTCCGGGAAAAGGCCATCTCGCCGAGAATCTATAAACCAGGAACATTTGTATCCGGGCACCGTGCATGTCGATCGCCGCGAGCCGTTTTACATTCACGCCAGCCATGATGTCATCGGCGGGCGACCCGGGGTAAGGCTCGCCGGTGCGATCTGCCGCGACGGCCGGGACAGTGATGCCGAGCTTGTGTCACGCGCCGTCGCCCGGTATGTATCTGCGGCGCCGCGGGCGCCTCTGTTCATGTGCGGTGGCTGCCGGGGATATGGCTGTGCGGCTCCAGGCGCGGTCGTAGTCGCGCTTCTCGTAGAAGGCGATGCCGCGGCTCGTGAACGCGAGTGCGAGATTTTGCTGCGTTTCCGTTCCCGACTGGATCACCGCGCTGCAGCCGCGGATCGCCATGTCCATCGGAAACAGCCGCTTCTTGTTGAGGCACCACGTCCAGCTCTGCGAGTTCTGCGCGGACGCCGGCCCGGAACCCAGCGCGAACGCCACGCAGGCGCCCGCCCATCCGAGCCGCCGTGCCGATGTCATGTCGGTCTCCCTTGCTCGACCGCAAGGACTATAGCGGCCGGCCGGAGTGCGCCAAGTAGCGATCACGGCAAGAGATTTCTTGACGGCGCCCGGCCGCGCGCGAGGACCGCCAGCACGGTTCCGGCGGCGGCCGCCACCGCCATCGCGCCATAGGCGAGGCTGCCATAGGCCGCGACCAGCGCGCCGGACAGGCTCATCGCGCCCGCAAATACGATGCCCTGCACGGCGGCGAAGTCCCCTTGCGCGGTTGCGCCGCGGCCGGCCGGCACGGCCTGCGCCAGGTAATGCATCGCGCCGAGATGGGTCGCCGCGAAGCTCAGCGCGTGCAGGCACTGCAGGAACGGCAGCGCGGCGGTCGGCGGATCGAGCGCCATGACGGCCCAGCGCAGCAGGCCGCCGAGGCCGCCGAGCACGATCATCCCGCGCGCGCCGAGCCAGCCGACGACCCGCGCCGAAAACGCGAACAGCGCGATTTCGGCGACCACCCCGAGCCCCCATAGCGCGCCGATCGCCGGGCCGGAAATGCCCCGGCGGGTCCACTGCAGGGTGGCAAACCCGTAGAACACCGCGTGGCTCGCCTGGATCAGGCTCGCGCCGAGCACCACCGCGACGAACGTCGGCGAGCGCCACAGCGTCATGTCCCCCGCGCGGGTATCGGCCGGCTCGGCGGCCGGCGGCGCGGCCCGCGTGAGCACGACTGCGGCGGCCGCCGTCAGCGCCAGCGACGCCACCACGGCCCAGATCACCTGACCGGCGCCGAGCCATGCGAGCAGCAGCCCGCCGCCCAGATTGGCGACGATGAAGGTCACCGAGCCCCACAGCCGCACCGGCCCATAGCGCGGCATGCGGCCGCGCAGCGCGCGCAACGCCAGGGCATCGCCGAGCGGCAGCACCGGCGCGATCGCGGTCGCGGCCAGCGCGTAAGCGCCGAGAATGGCCGCAAAGCCCGACGTGCCGCCCACCAGCGCGAAGGCCGCGACGCTCGCGAGCGCGGTGGCGACGAGCGCCTGCGGCTGCCGCCCGAGCCGGTCGGCGAGCCGCGTCGACAGCGGCACCACGATGACGCGCGCCACCATCGGCGCGGCGAGCACGATCCCGATCTCGCCCGCGTCGAGGCCCTGGGCGGCGAACCAGGCCGGCATGAAGGGCATCGACAGCCCGCCATAGAAGAAGAACGCGCCGTAGAAGAGCGACAAGCGAAGCGCCAATCCGTCGGCCATGGGTCGCGCCCCTGCGTGCCGCGGCGTCAGCGTTGGGCGATTCGGTGCCGCCCCGGCCGCCCGGCCGAAGCGGTTACCGCCAATCGGCCGGGGCCGCGCTGGTCGGTAAGACTACGCACGTCGCAAATCGGCGGAATTGTGCATGCGGGAGGCCATCGCGTATCAAAGACGTTGCACTGCGTAGTCGATCGTGCTGATTCCTCAAAGCGAGACAGTGATTTGCCGATGCCAGACGAGCCCTTTGCCATCGCGCCGTCCGCGCCGCCGCTCCCGACCGAAGCGGATTACGAGGCCATTCATACGGCCGTCATGGAGACCGAGCGCGGGCGCTGGTTTCTCGCCGAATACGCCCGTCGCAACCGCAATGCCGATACGGCGCTGATTCTCGCCGCCATCGACCGGGTGGAGGCGCTGTGGCGCGAGCGCCGGCCCGCCGCCTCCCCGGCCGAGCGGGTGCGCTTCGATCTCGTCGAGATGGCGAAGGCGATCGCGCAGACGCGGTCCGAGATCGCGGCCATGCGGCCGGAGGGCGACCACAAGGGCAGCCTGTCGGAGGCGAGCGAAGAGCTCGATTCGATCGTGCAGGCCACCGCGCAGGCGACATCCGACATCCTGGCCGCCGCCGAGCAGATGCAGGAGATCGCCTGGACGCTGCGCGAGCACGGCGCCGCGCAAACGGTCTGCGACGCGCTCGACCGCCGCGCCACCGACATCTACACCGCCTGCTCGTTCCAGGATCTGACCGGCCAGCGCATCGGTAAGGTCGTCGAGGTGCTGCGCTTCCTCGAGGAGCGCATCCGGGCGATGATCGACATTTGGGGCGGGCCGGCGGGCGACGTGGCCTCGGCGCCTCACCTGGGCACCGTGGGCAGCCAGCTCGATCAGCCGGAGATCGATCGGATCATGCCGGTGTCGCCCGCGGGCAACGGGCATGATGCCGCGGCGGTCATGGCCTTCGTCACCGCGGCCGCCGACCGCAACGGCGACGACGCAGTCACGGCGGAGCTCATGGTGTCAGCAGCGGCGCGCAACGAGGGCGCCGCTTCGACCGACGGCGACCTCGGCGTGGCGCCTGCGGCCTTCATCGTCGGGGCAACCGCCTTGGCGCTCGATCCGGCGCCGGCCGAGCCGTTGCCTGAGCCCGAGCCGGCGGCCGAGACTGCCGCGGAGCCGAAAGCGGAGCGCAGCGATCCCGCCACCCTGCTCAAGCGCATCCTCGCGCTGATCCGTGCGCCGGAAGAGCCGGCGCCGCCGCAGCAGCACGTCGTCGTTGAAACGCTCTCCACGGGTCCGGAAGAAATCCCCGTCGAAGCGGTCGCGGTCGGCGCGGTCGCGACCATTGCGATCGCGGAGCGTGCGGCCAGCCGCGCGGCGGTGCCGCAACCGGCGAGCATGGACGCGCCGGCCACGGCCGAGCCGGCGGCCGTGACAACACCTGGGACGCCGTCCGTCGCCGCCGCGCCGCCCCCTGACGCCGACGATGATGACCCCGCCGACGGCATCCTGATGCCGCTGAGCGGTCCGCTGACGGTCGACCAGGCGGTCGACAGGCTGCTTGGCAAGGCCCCGGTCCGCCTCGATGTGGCGCCGGCCCGCACCGCCGCGCCCGCTGAGCCGGTTGCGATGCCGGCGCCGGAGTTCGCCGTCGCGTCTGCCGTGGTCGCCGATCCGGCGCCAGAGCCGCCAGCCGAGCTCGCGCTGGCGCCCGATCCAGCGCCACCGCCCGCACCCGAGCCCGCGCCTGAGCCCGTACAGGCTGCCATACCGCCCGAGCCCGAGCCCGTGGCTCCCGAGCCCACGCTCGCGGCGCCGCCCCCTCCGCCGGTGGATGAGCCCCCGATCGTCGCGGCTGCGGCACCCGCACGGGTCGTCGCCTTCGCGCCTGACGTTCCTCAAGCACCACCCCCGCCCCCCGCGGCCGCCGCGCCAGCACCCGTGCCGGCGCGGCCGCCTGCCCCGCCTGCACCGGTGCCGCAGCCCGCCGCACCGCCGCGTCACGCGGCGCTTGCGGCGTTCGCGTCGCTCAGCGACGACGACAAGATCGCCCTGTTCAGCTGATCGGGCTTGCAATCGGGCTTGCAAATCGGGCTTGCGGCCCGGCCCGCCCAACCGCGTTGCGGGCCGGCCCGCAATGGCGCATGCTCCCTTGGCTTGCGTCGAGCCGGTCAGCGCCGCAAAGGCGCACCGTCCAAGGGAGGATCATCCATGCGGTCTCGCAAGACGGCAGCGTTCGGCGTCGCGTTGTTCGCGACCGCCGCCATCTCGTTCGGCGCGGCATGCGCGCAGGACGTCAACTCCGCCCCCAACGGCTATCGCGCGATCGACAACTGGGCGCAGCTCCCGCCCGGCCGCGTCTGGGGCATGGCGATCGGCGTCGACATCGACCGCGACGGCCGCAGCGTGTGGGTGTTCGACCGCTGCGGCGCCAAGACCTGCACGGGCTCGCCGTTCGCGCCGATCCAGAAGTTCGACGCTTCCGGCAAGCTGGTCGCGAGCTTCGGCGCCGGCATGTTCAACTGGCCGCACGGCCTCTTCGTCGACCGCGAGGGCAACGTCTGGGTCACCGACGCCAAGGGCGAGGGCGGCAAGGGCCACGTCGTCGTGAAGTTCAGCCCGGACGGCAAGGTGCTGATGACGCTCGGCACGCCCGGCGTCGCCGGCACCGACGCGACGCATTTCAATGCGCCATCCGACGTGGTGGTCGCCGCGAACGGCGACATCTTCGTCGCCGACGGGCACGGCGACGCCACCAATGCGCGCATCGTCAAGTTCACCAAGGACGGTAAGTTCGTCACCGCCTGGGGCCACAAGGGCTCGGGTCCGGGCGAGTTCGACACGCCGCACGGGCTGGCGATGGATTCGGCCGGCCGCCTGTTCGTCGCCGACCGCATGAACAACCGCATCCAGATCTTCGACCAGAACGGCAAGCTCCTCGCCGAGTGGAAGCAGTTCGGCCGGCCGAGCGGCATCTTCATCGACAAGCACGACACGATCTACGTCGCCGACTCGCAATCGGGCGAGAAGTACAACAAGGGGTTCCGGCAGGGCATCCGCATCGGCAGCGTGAAGGACGGCAAGGTGACCGCCTTCATCGATAACGCCGGCACCACCGAGATGCCGGAGGGCGTTGCGGCCGACGACGAGGGCAACGTCTTCGCCGGCTTCACCGCCAACATGACGGTGAAGAAGTTCGTCAAGACCGATCGGCACGCCGCGAACTGATCAATCGAACATCACGACGCTGCGGATCGCCTCGCCGTTCCGCAGCGCCGTAAATCCCGCGTTGATCGCGGCGAGCCCGATGCGCGCCGTGATCATCTCGTCGAGCATCAGCCGGCCGTCGAGATAGGCCTGCGCCAGCAGCGGAAAGTCGCGCGCCGGCCGCGCCTCGCCGTAGCTCGAGCGGCGGATGCGTTTTTCCTGCATCAGCGCGCCCCAGCGGAACGCCACGTCCTTGGCGACGTCGATCTTGCCGAGCCACACCACCTCGCCGCCCGGCCGCACCGCCTCGACGGTGAGGCGAAAGCCGGCGCCGCTGCCGGCCGCCTCGATCACGGCGTCGACGCCGCGTCCCGCGGTCAGGCGCTTCGCCGCCGCGACCGCATCCTCGGTCCTGGCATTCACGCAGTCGGTCGCGCCCATGCGGCGCGCCAGCGCGAGCTTGCTGTCGTCGAGATCGACCGCGACGACGCGCGCCGCGCCCGCGAGCCGCGCGCCCTGCACGGCCGAAAGGCCGACCGCGCCGCAGCCGACCACCATCACGGTGTCGGCGCGGCCGATGCGCGCCACGTTGAGCGCGGCGCCGACGCCCGTCATGACGCCGCAGCCGATCAGGCAGGCGCGATCGAAGGGAATCTCCTGCGGGACCGTCACGGCCTGCTGGTCCTGCACGATGCAGTACTCGCCGAAGGCGCCGAGGAACATGAGATGCTTGAGCTCGCCGCCGTCGGCACGGTGCGCCTTGCACTGCCCGTCGAACTGCACGGCCTGCGGCCCTTTCGCCAGATAATCCTGGCACAGGATCGGCAGGCCGCGGTCGCAGTAGAAGCAGTGCCCGCAATGCGGGTTCCACGACAGCACCACGTGGTCGCCCTGGCGCGGCCGCGTCACCGCGGCGCCGACATCCTCGACCACGCCCGCCGCTTCGTGACCGAGCACGATCGGCATCGGGTAGCGCAGCGCGCCATCGATCACCTCGAGGTCGGTGTGGCACAGGCCCGCGGCGCGCACCCGCACCAGCACGTCGTGGGCACCGAGCGGCACCGCCTCGACCCGTTCGATCGCCAGCGGCGTTTGCGCCGCATGCAGCACGGCCGCCTGATATTGAAGAGCCATGTTCTGGCAGGCCGCCCTACTCGGCCTTGCGCTTCTTCACGCCGGCCTCGGGGAAGATCCACATGGCGACGACCATGAAGATCGCGGTGGCGATGACGGCGTTGGCATAGTCGGGCCGGATCGGCGAGCCGTGCCACCACGCGAGGATCGCGGCGACGACCAGGACTACGCCTGAGACCACAGCCTTGACGTTGGTCGGCATGGCGCAGCCCCGCTAGTTGGAGCCGACCGGCTCGGCCGCGGCCTCGTCCGGACGGCGCGGCGCGCCGCGCAGCGTCTTCTTGAGGTGGCGCGTCTCATAGCCGTTGAGCAGCGTGCCGACGAGGCCGCGGTCGAGGTCGGAGGTGCCGAACAGCCAGTCGGCGATCGGGAATGTGAGGTTCATGTTCACCTCCATCATCAGCCGCGCATTGTGGTGCGCCGTGTGATGGCGCCGCAGCGTGTTGACGAACGGACAGTGGCGCACGAACGCGTTTTCCTCGACGTGGCAGCAGAAGTGCATGAACTCGTAGACGAGGTACATGCCGGTCGTCACGCACATGAACAGCCAGCCGACATTGGGCGTGAGCGCAAGCCCGAGAACGATCGCCGTCGGCAGCGACATCAGGATGAAGACGACGAGCGCGTAAGGCGGAAACACGGTGACGCGCCAGTCCTTGTGGTCGCGGAAGCGCATCTCGCTGTCGGTGAAGAACTGGTGATGGTTGAGCGTGTGCCGCTCGTAGATCGCGCGCAGGCCCTTGATGTTGACCGGGCGATGCATGACGTATTTGTGCACGGCCCATTCGAACAGGTTGGTGAACAGGAAGGTGACCGGCACCGTGAGCCACTCGGCCCACGTCACGTTGTGGATATGCCCGACATAGATGTAGAACGCCGCCGCGCCGATCGCGTAGATGAGCACGATGTGGAAGTAGCCGTCGTACCATCCGACGATGCGCGAGCGATACTCGTTGCGGAAGTCGATTTGCCGTTGCCCGATCATCGCCTGCTCTCCTCGCGCTCTCCCGGCCGCGCTGGCGGCCGCTGATATATCACACATCTATCACACCGGCGCGCGCCGTTCAATCGGCCCGCGTCCGGTCCGCCGCGAGCCCGGTCCCGGCGATGATGCGCGCCACCGCCGGATCGGCCCGCGCCGCCGCCGGCGCGCCGGCGAACACGATCTCGCCGCGCTCGATGACGTAGAGCCGGTCGGCGAAATCCGGCACGTGGTGGATGTTCGATTCGGCGATGAACACCGCATGGCCGAAGGCGCGGATCTGCGCGATGCCCTCGACGATCGCCGGCACCACCACGGGCGAGAGCCCCTCGGTCGGCTCGTCGAGCAACAGGAGCCGCGGTCCGAGCGCGAGCGCCCGCGCGATCGACACCATCTTGCGCTCGCCGCCCGACAGGGCGTGCCCGCCGCGGTCGCGGTAACGATGCAGCCGCGGAAAGACCGCATAGGCGTCGGCGAGACGCGCCGCGGCGCCGCGGCCGCCCGGGCAGGTCCAGGTCGGCAGCGCGATGTTCTCCGCGACGGTCAGCTCGCCGAACACCTCGCTCTCCTCGGGGGCGAAGCCGACGCCGAGGCGCGCCACCTCGAACGGACGCCGTCCGACGAGGTCTTGGCCGTCGAACGCGATCGCGCCGGAGACGGGCTTGCGCAGGCCCATGACGGTGCGCAAGCTCGTGGTCTTGCCGGCGCCGTTGCGGCCGACGAGGCAGACCAGCTCTCCCGCCTTCACGTCGAACGACACGCCGCGCAGTACCGGGCTGCCCTCGATGTCGACCACGAGATCGCGCACCGCGAGCATCAGTGTCCCCGCGGCTTGCCGACCACCGCCGCGATCAGCGCGGGGTCGGCGAAGAATTTGTCCGGCGGCAGGTCGGCCAGCATCCTGCCTTCGGCCAGGGCGATGATGCGCTGCGAATAGGCGGCGACCAGGTCCATGTCGTGCTCGACCAGCACGATGCCCTTGACGCCGGCCGCTTTGCCGGCCGCGATCAGGGTGGTCATGATGCCGTGCTTGTCGGCGGTCGAGACGCCCGAGGTCGGCTCGTCCAGCAGGATGACCTGCGGATCGAGCGCGAAGGCGGAGGCGACGTTCGAGCAGCTTCTTCTCGCCCTGCGACAGCGCCGCCGCGACCGTATCGAGCCGGCGGCGCAGCCCGAAAATGTCCGCCACCTCGACGACCCGCCTCTCGACCTGCGTGTCCGCCGCAAGGCGGGACAACAGGCGCCAGCGCTTTTTCTGCCGCGACACCACCGCGGCGGCGATCGTCTCGGCCACGGTGAGGCGCGGAAAGACCGCGATGAGCTGAAACGAGCGCGCGAGCCCGCGATCGGCGAGCTTCACCGGGCCGACCCCGGCAATGCTCCGTCCCATGAACAGGACCTCGCCGGAGGTCGGCTTCAGCAGCCCGGTGAGCAGGTTGACCAGGGTGGTCTTGCCGGCCCCGTTCGGCCCGACCACCGCGACGAGCTCGCCGGCGTCGAACCGCAGGCTCACGTCCTCGAGCGCGCGCAGGGGCCCGAACGACTTGCTGACATTGCGGGTCTCGAGGAGCGCCGTCATGCGGCGCTCCGACGGAGTTGCCGGCGCAGGTCGTCGGCGAGGCCCGCGAGGCCGGTCGGAAAACCGATCACGACGACCGCGAGGATGGCGCCGAGGACGAAGCGCCAATACGGCGTCAGCGATTGCAGCTGGTCCTGCAGCAGGATGTAGGCGAGCGCGCCGATGATCGGCCCGAGGAAATGCGCGAAGCCGCCGAGCACCGCCATGAACACGAGCTGGCCCGACTGCGTCCAGTAGACGAGCTCGGGATCGGCGAGCCCGATGCGAAATCCGAGGATTGCTCCGCCCGCCGCGCCGAACGCGGCCGAGATCACGAAGGCGACGAGGCGGCAGCGGCGGGCGTGAACGCCGAGATATTCCGCCTTGCGCGCATTGTCGCCGACCGTGCGCAGATGCAACCCGAACGGCGAGTGCACGATGCGCCACATGAGGATGCCGGCCGCGACCAGCAGCGCGAGGCAGTAGTAGTAGAAAGGTCCGGCGAGAAACTCGATCTTGTTGTAGCGCGCGAAGTCGAGCCCGAGGATGCTCATGCGCGGCACGCGCATGCCGCTGTCGCCGCCGGTGAGGTAATAGAACTTGAACAGGAACGAGTAGAACAGCATGCCGAACGCGAGCGTCAGCATGCCGAAGAAGATGCCCGTGTAGCGCACGCAGACGAAGCCGATCGGGACCGCGACGACGGCGGCGGCGAGCATGGTCGCGCACAGCACGGCTTCGAAGGAGTGCACGCCGAGCACTCCCGCCATCACGGCCGCGCCGTAGGCGCCGAGGCCGAGAAACATCGCGTGCCCGAACGACAGCAGCCCCGCCTTGCCGAACAGCAGGTTGAACCCGAGCAGCGCGATCGCGTAGGCGAAGAACGGAACCATGAGGGTCGCGTAGTACGCAGGGGCGAGCGCCGGCATTAGCGCCAGCGCCGCGGTTCCCGCGAGAGCGACGAGCGCCGTGCCGGGCGGCCTCATGCGAGCGGCCTCCCGAACAGGCCGGTCGGGCGCACCAGCAGGACCGCGATCACGACGATATAGATCGCGAGCACCTCCACCTCGGGATAGAGCGCGATCGCATAGGCGCGGATCAGGCCGACGATCAGCGCGCCGGCGAGCGCGCCGCGCATCGAGCCGAGGCCGCCGATCACGACCACCGCGAACGCCTCGATGACGAAGTCGATCGCCATGTCGAGCGAGGCTGCCGCGGTCGGAACGACGAGCGCGCCCGCCGTGGTGCCGAGCACGGCGCCGAGCGTGAACACCGCCGAATAGACGCGCCGCACGTCGACGCCGAGCGCCTCGGCCATGGCGCGATTTTCCGCGGTGGCGCGCAGGATGCGGCCGAAATTCGTCCGTTGCAGGAAGGCGCCGAGGCCGGCCGCGGTGCCGATCGCCGCGGCGATCACCAGCAGATTGTAGACCGGCACGCTGAACTCGCGGGCATTGATCGTGCCGTAGATCAGGTAGCCGCTGTCGAGCGAGCGCGGATTGGCGCCCCAGATGAAGCGGAAGACGTCCTGGAACATGAGAACGAGCGCGAAGGTGAGCAGAAGCTGGAAGCTCTCGTCGCGCTCGTAAACGCTGCGCAGCATGCGCTCGATCGGCGGACCGATGACGCCGAGCAGCAGACCGGCGACGATGAGCCCGGGCAGGATCAGCCAGGGCGACAGCCCGGCGCCTGTCGCGGCGGCGATGAAGGTGACGCCGAAATAGGCCCCGAGCGCGTAGAACGAGCCGCAGGCGAGATTGAGAATCTTCTGCACCCCGAACACGAGTTGCAGGCCGGCGGCCGCCAGAAACAGGACGGCGGCGTGAAACACGCCGCCGACCAGGATGTTGGCAAATGCCGCCATCGCTGCCGATCAGGCTCAGACCTTGAACTGGGCGGTCTTGATCCACTCCCAGAAATTGGCGCCGGGCGGCTTCTGCAGCGCGGTCGAATACATCGTCTCGAAACTGCCGAGCGTCACGAAATCGTACTTGTTGTTGTGGGTCGTGAAGCCCTGCACGAAAGTCTGGTCGGCGATATGGTCCTTGCGCCAGCCGCCCTTGCCGCCCAGGCTCTCGATCGCGAGGCCGGCCATCGCGTCGATCACGTCGTCCTGCGACGGCCAGCTGCCGTTCTTCGCCTGCGCGGCCTTCTCGACCGCCGCCTTGTAGGACGCGATGGCGAAATAGGCGCGGTCCGCCTCCCATTCCGGATAGTCCTTGTAGGTCGCCTCGTACCAGGCGACGAATTCCTTGGCCAAGGGCGACGCGTTCGGATTGGCGAAGTAGAGCGTATTGTGCCCGAACAGCATGCCCTCCGGCGTGAACTCCTTCTTCATCAGCGTGTGCTGCCAGCCGGCGGCCGGGAATACGAGCTTCGTGCCCTCGGTCAGCCCGGCCGCGTGCGCCTGCTTCATGAACACCGGAAGGTCGGCGAACAGCAGCGAGGAGAAGATCAGGTCGGGCTTCGCCGCCTTGAGCGCCGCCACGTGGCTGGTGAGGTCCATGGTGCCGACCTTCGGCCACTGCTCGGTGACCACCTTGTGCTCGATGCCGAAGCGCTTGAGCATCGCGACGAACGCCGCCATGTTGTTGCGGCCGTACGAATAGTCCGGATTGATGCCGGCGACCGTCGTGAACTTGCCTTTCCACTGCTTGATCGCGAGCAGCGAGGACATGATCGCCTCGCACTCGTTGTCGGTGCTGCGGAAGAGGTAGCGCGGGTTGGGCATCGTCTCGTTCACGCCGTCCTGCGTGGTGCCGTCCCAATAGATGGTCAGCGCCCTCGCCTCCTCGACCGCCGGTCCGAGCGCGAGGCCGACGCCGGTCGAGATGATGCCCTGGACGCAGTCCACCTTCTCCTGCTGCACCAGCCGGCCGAAGCGTTCGATCGTGTCCTTGGGCGAGGAACTCCTCGTCGATGACGAGCTCGATCTTGCGGCCCGCGATGCCGCCGTGGGCGTTGAAGCGCGCCGCCGCCCACTGGGTGGCGCGAATTCCGTTCTCGCCCGGCGCGGCGGCGATCCCCGCGCGCGGCGCCAGGATCCCGATGCGCACCGGCTTGTTCTGCGCGATCGCCGGGGCGAAGACCTCGCCGGAGGCCGCGAGCGCGCCGGCGGCGGCCGCCGATGTCAACAGCGTGCGACGTGAGATCGCCATGATGTCCCTCCCTGCGACCTCGCCACGAGGCCGTCGTCTTGGTCGTCGTCTTGGTTGTTTCGTCGATGATATATCAGACGCATGTCAGCTACAAGGCGAGCCGCCGCGCACGGCGCGGGAGCGCGCGCCGGCCGCGATCAGCTCTTCTCGGTCTCGCCGATGAACGCCGCGATCGCGGCCGACGGAAGGGTCCAGTCGTTGTCGAGATTGGCGACGACCTTGCGCATGAACGGCGCCGACAGCCGGATCGCCCGTTCCTTGTCGCCGAGGTGGTCGTAGAGAATCGCGAGCGCGAGCTGCTGCGGGCTCTCGCCCTCGTAGGTCCACTCGAACCCGTATTTGGTGAAGCGCTTGACCTCGTAGTGCTCGTCGAGCCGCTGGCCGTCGGCCGTCACGACCAGCCCGTCGATGGTGCGCTTTCCCTCGTATGTCGTCATGGCTCCCACTCGGCTCACCCTTGGCTCACACCGCAACCGTCGCCCGCGTGAAGGTCTCCACATAGTCCATCAGCTTGTCGCTCGCCCGGGCGGCCTGCTCGCCATTGCGCTTGGCGATCGCGCGCGCCTGGTTCGCATGCAGCCGCGCGCACAGCGGCAAGTCGGCCGCCTCGCGGTAGTGCATATACCAGAAGCGGCGCGACAGGCCTTGCAGCAGCTTCATCGAGCGCGCCGCATAGTCGTTGTGCGCCGCCTCGACCACGAGCTGGTTCATCTCGCGGTCGAGCCGCATGAAGGCGATGTCGTCGTTGGTCCTGGCGGCGCGGTCCATGCCGTCGGCGATCCGCTGCAACTCGGCGCGCTGCTCCGCGGTCGCGCGCTCGGCGCCCGCCCGGCTGAGCAGGCGCTCGAGCTCGCGGCGAACCTCGAGGACGAGGAGCTGGGTGCGCGGATTGAGCTCCGACACCAGGATGCCCTTGCGCGGCAGGATCGTCACCAGGCCCTCGCGGGCGAGCCGCTGCAGCGCCTCGCGGATCGGCGTGCGGCCGATGTCGAACGTCGCGGCGAGCATCTGCTCCGACAGGATGTCGCCGGGCTTCAGGCGCAGCGTGACGATCCGCTCCTCGATCGCCCGGTACGCCTGCTCGGTCAGCGTCTCGGCCCGAGCTGCCGGCGCCGCGGCGGGCCGCGGCCTCGCGCTTGCCGGCTTGCGCAGGAGGTTCGTCTTGCTTCGGGCCACGTCGCCGCCTCTGACATATGTGTCATATATCATATGCCGGGCGACACCATCAACCCGCAACACGCGTCATGGCAGGCGCACGTATCCCGTTATCACTTCCGCTTCCAGGCCTACAACCGACACGGTCGCTGATGCTGCCGGCCGCATCACGGTCGAAAATGACCCTGATGGACCGCATGGTACCCTAGCGCCACTTGCCTCTTCACTCATCCGCGTTCACCTTGCCGCGTTGGGCGAAATGCTGCTCGGAAGGCGGGCCATGATGTTATCAAATCTCGCGCGCGCAATCGTTGTTGTGATCATCGGCGGCGGCACGATTGCGAGCGCAGCGGAGATCAAGGTTCTCGCCGGCTCCGCCGTAACCCCAGTCATGACCGAACTCATTGCGAAGTTCGAGCAGTCGTCGGGACGCAAGGTGCGCTTCGACTTCGATGGAGCGATTGGAGCGATGACCGATCGTGTTCGCAGGGGCGAAGCGGCCGATGTGCTGATTGTCTCCGGAGCGCAAATCGACCTGTTAGCGCGCGAGGGCAAAGTGCTGCCAGGCAGCCGGATCGATCTCGCCAAAGTCGGCGTGGGCGTGTTCGTGCGCAGGGGAGCCGCAAAGCCCGACATCAGTTCGTTGGAGGCGTTTCGGCAGGCCATGAAGGCCGCGAAATCCATCGGCTACAATGATCCGGCCGCCGGCGCGCCGGTGAGTATCTACCTGCTCGGCTTGTTCGAACGCCTGGGCATCGCGGCGGAAATGAGGGCGAAAACCACAGTGTTCCAACAGAGGTCGGAGCGGTTCGCAGCCGTTGCAAGAGGCGACGTTGAAATCGGCTTCAATCAGATCAGTGAAATTGTCGCGGCACCGGGTGTTGATCTCGTCGGTCCGTTGCCGGCGCCGATTCAGCGTTACACACTGTTCGCATCGGGGATCGTTGCGAGTAGCGTGCAGCAGGATGCCGGCAGGGCATTTGTTCGATTCATTTCCTCGCCAGATGCCAGAATGATCTGGACGTCGAAAGGCTTTGAGGTCCCCTGAAGGTCCAAGAACTCGCGGGTCGCCGCGTGGCCCTTGGTGGCGAGCGCGCCGGCGAGCGGACAGGTATAGCTATCCCATCCCTCCGCA
>CAVPGG010000171.1:0-14682 GCA_963703755.1 uncultured Pseudomonadota bacterium | reverse complement strand
GGGGCAACTTGACAGGCATCTTCGCATTGTTTATATTGTCTATCGACTAACTATAGCAATATATGAACAAGCACATCCCGCTCGCTACCTCGATTTTAACCCTCGCTAGCCTCGCCTTTCTGGGCGGCTGTTCCTCCAAAACCGAAGCCACCAGTGGGCCTGTTTCCGTGCACTTGCTGAATGTCTCGTACGACCCCACGCGTGAGCTATATCAGCAGTTTAACCAGGCCTTTTCAGACGATTGGAAGCAGAAAACCGGGCAGACGGTCAGCATCGAACAATCGCACGGTGGCTCCGGGAAACAAGCCCGTTCGGTCATTGATGGCCTACAAGCGGACGTGGTCACGCTGGGTGTTGCCTCCGATATCGACGCCATAGTCGACAAATCGCACGCCATCAACCCCGGATGGGAAGCCAAGCTGCCGAACAATGCTACACCGTACACGTCGACTATTGTTTTCCTGGTGCGCAAGGGCAATCCCAAGGGCATCCATGACTGGCCGGACATTATCCGGACCGGCGTCAGCGTCATCACCCCCAATCCCAAGTCGACCGGGAGCGCGACGCCGGTGATGAAGTTCGCCTCGTCGGAGGCGAGAAACAGCGCCGCGTTGGCGACGTCCCAGGCAGTGCCCATCTTGTGGCGCAGCGGCACGCGCGCGTCGCGGCCGGCCGCGACCTCGGCGCGGCTCTTGCCGGTCGCCCGCGCGCGCGTATCGACCGCCATCGGCGTGTCCATCAGGCCGGGCAGGATGACGTTGGCGCGCACGCCGAACTCGGCGTTCTGGATCGCGACCTGCTGCGTGAAGGCGACCATCGCGGCCTTGGTCGCCTTGTAGGCGACGTTCGGATACATCTCCCAGGCCGCGACCGACGAGATCATGATGATGTTGCCGGCGCGCTGCGCGCGCATCACCGGCAGCACGTGCTTGCACGCCATGATGGCGCCGCGCAGGTTGACGGTGGAGATGCGGTCGAACGCCGCCTCGGTGATCTGGTCGAGCGGCGCGTCGCCGCCCGCGATGCTCGATGCCGACATTGTAGTGCAGGATGTCGATGCGGCCGAAGCGCGAACGCGCCGCCTCGACCATGGCGGCGAGCGTCGCCTCCTTGGTGACATCCGCCTCGAACGCGACGCACTCAGCCGCGCCGCCCAACTGGCGCGCCATCGCGACGGTCTCGTCGGCGGAGGCGAGGTTGTTGTCGACCGCCATCACCTTGGCGCCCTCCTGGGCGAAGCGCAGCACGGTGGCGCGGCCGTTGCCCATGCCTTCGCCCGGCGACTGCCCGGCGCCGACCACGATCGCGACCTTGTCCTTGAGACGCATGGCGAACCTCGTTGAAAGGAGCGCCATTATACATACTCCCGGTCAAACGGCTCCACGATGGAACGTGGTTCCAAGTGAACCCAAGCGGGGCACTGCGAGTTGGTCGAACATGAAATTCGTGGCGCGTCGAAGGGAGGCTCGCGTGAAACTCGCAATCGCCATCTCGTTGTTGGCAGCCGCCGCCGTCTTCAATCCGGGATCGCCCCCAGCCCATGCGACCGACATGGTCGACTATCGCGCGAACCACTATCAGGGCGATTGCCGTGTGGTTGAGGTCCAGACAACCAATCGCTGGGGCACGGACGTAACCACCCAACGCCTGGTCTGCGGCTTCACTCGCCCGTAGACCGAACGACTCCGCGCGCTGGCGTTCTTCGGCCCAGTCGTCGATTGAGCCGGCAATCGGCGCCTTGCTTCACGACCGGCCGAAGAGTCTCCTGAGCTTGTCGGCGAACCATCCGGTCGCCGTCTGCCCGGCGGGCACATCGTCGAGCCGCTCGACCACCAGGAGCCGGTCGAACTCGCCGCGGCGGAACGCGGCGAGGAACGCGTCATAATCCTTGAGCGACACGCAGCCGTTGGATTGGCCGTTCGGGCCGAGCATGTAGGGATGCGCCAGGATGCCGTCGCGGCCGTGCATCTTGCCGTCGTCGACCGGCGTGAGCCGGATCGCATCGACGCCGTGGAAAGGCGCCTCGCGCATGGCGAGGTCGTAGACGCCCGGCGGCGTCGGACCGAGGTCGCGCAGGCTGACGGCGCCGAGGTCGTCCATGTGCTGGGCGAGGCCGGAATGCGCCTCGAGGCGCCGCCCGTTCGGCAGATAGACCGTGTGCGCGGTGATGTCGTAGATCGCCGTGTGGCTCATGTCGGGCTTCGTGCCGAGTCCGTCGTCGGCGGATCGTGCGGCGTCATCCGCTTCAGCAGCGAATCGTCGATTGCTCCATCGCGGCTTCCCGCATCGGTCGACGCGTAGGCGGTGCGGATCGGCGCGGCGCCGAGGCTCGCGACCCGGTAGGGCGCGACCGCCGGACGCTCCTGAGGCTCCTGATGCTCCTGATGCTTGTTGGGCGCGACGCGCGCGACCAGTGCACGCGCGGCCGCGTGCGGCGCCGGCGCCACGGCGGGCGCGGGCTGGATGGTCGCAGGCACGGATGCGAGCGTGAACTGGGCCGGCCTGGGCCCGGCGCGCCGGCAAAGCGGTTGCTGAAGGTCGATGGCGGCTGCAAGGACCGGGTGCGCGGCGCGGGCGACGCGGACGGGAATCGGTCATCGAACGACGCCGTGGTGGTCGGCGAAAGGTCGGTCGCCCAGCGGGACGCGAACGTGTCGTTGCTCAGGTTCGCGACGCGCGCGGGCGGCGCGCTCGGGACGGGCGCCGGCAGCACGGCGGGCGCCCGCACGCTCACGCCAACGTATGCCGGCTCGCCGCCGAGCATCACCCAGGCGCACAGACCGAAAACCAATGTCAGTCCCGCTGACCCAGCGGCGACTGATGCGACGCCCACGCCCACGCGAACCAAGAGTCCCCGTCCCCCGATTTCCAATGCGGCGCACCCCACGCACGCCGCGTCCCCAAGTCAGCGTCCATAGAATACGCTAAATTGCGGCAAAGTTGGCTCCTCCCAGCCGCGGCGCGGTATTATGATGGGGTAATCGGCCTCGTCGATGAGAACATCGGCAAGATAATCACGCGGCTCTACTCCGCCGGCGCGACCGCGCGGCGCGCTCCGCGACGGCCCACGCGGCGCAGCGCGCCGACGATGCCGCGCGGCATGAAGATGATGCAGAGAACGAGCAGGATGCCGTAGATCGTATTGGCGGCGCCGATGAAGCTCGTGCCGAAGCCGACGCGCAGGCCCTCGTTGAGCGAGATGGTGAGCAGCGAGCCGACGGTCGGCCCGAGCAAGGTGTACATGCCGCCGACGATCGCGCCGAACACGACCTGCAGCGACACCGCGATGCCGGAGAGCGTCTCCGGATTGATGTACATCATGTATTGCGCGTAGATCCCGCCGCCGAGCGCCGTGAGTGCCGCGCTGACCATGGTCACGCGCAGCTTCTCGCGCATCACGCTGATGCCGATCGAGGCGGCGGCCTCCTCGTCCTCCGAGATGGCGTCGAGCGCCTCGCGGCCGATGCCGCGGTCGATCCAGTGCCACGCCGCGAGCCCGCCGATCCAGACCGCAAGCGCCATCAGATAGAAGTGGGTCTTGTCGGGAAACTGGAACGCGTACCAGGAGCGGCCGGCGCCGTTGATGGTGAGGCCGAGCGATCCGCCGGTCATGTCGCGCGCCGCGACGATCGAGAGCATGACGACCTGGCTGAGCGCGAGCGTGACCAGCGCGAAATAATGTCCGACGACGCGCAGGCGCACGCATGGATAGCCGATGACGACGCCGAGCAGGACGGCGAGGACGACGGCGAGCGGGATGCCGAGCCACGGCGTCACGGAATAGAAGTTCCACAGCAGCGCCGGCACGTAGGCGCCGACGCCCAGGAACGCGCCGTGACCGAGCGAGACGAGGCCGAAGCGGCCCATGATCGACCACGCCGTGTAGATGAAGCCCCACAGCAGCATCTGGATGATGATGTGCATGAAGTAGGGCGGTGCCACGAACGGCACGCCGGCGAGGAGCGCGGCGCCGACGAGCAGCATGGCGGTGCGCATCATCATCGCACCAGGATCCCGCGCGGACGGATGAACATCAGCACGATGAACAGCGTGAAGGCGATCACGTAGGAGAGCTCCGTGCTCCAGTAGTAGCCGCCGATGGCGATGATCAGGCTCAGCACGAAGGCGGCGACGCAGCCGCCGATCATGTCGCCGAGGCCGCCGAGCACGCACGTCATGAACAGCAGCGGGCCGAAGGTGTTCCCGACATAGGGGTGCACGTCGTATTGCAGCGACAGGAGGCAGGCCGCGAGGCCGGCCAGCGCGCCGCCGATCGCCGAGGTGACGAGATAGACGCTGCGCTGGTCGATCCCCATCAGGCCGACGATGGCGCGATCCTGGGCGATCGCGCGGATGGCGGTGCCGATGAAGGTGCGGCGCAGGAAGATGTAGAGCCCGCCCGCGCCGACCAGCGCCACCACGAAGGCGAGCAGGCGCGCCGAGCTGATCGACATGTCGGCGACCTCCAGGCTCGGCAGCCGCACGCCGATGCTGCGGAAATCGGTGCCGAACAGCAGCGTGGCGAAGCTCTGCAGAAAAAACAGGAGCCCGCCGGTCGCGAGCAGCTGGTTGATCGGCGCCGTGCCGAGGATCGGCGCGATGATGAGGAGATGCACCAGCACGCCCATGACGGCGACGCTCGCGATGGCGGCGAGGCAGGCGAGCGCGAGCGGCCAGTGCTCCTGGGCATAGAGCCAGTAGAGCACGTACATGCCGGCCATCACGAGGTCCGCGTACGCGATCCACACCACGTCGATCACACCGAAGATGAGGTTGAGGCCGAGCGCCAACAGCGCGACCACCCCGCCGAGCAGGATGCCGTTGATGACGGCTTCGAGGAGATAGATGTCCATCGCGCTCTATTTCTTGAGCATGATCTTTTCCGAAAACCGGTGTCCACTTTTCGGGATCATGCTCTACAGACCTATGTAAGCCTTGCGGATGAAGTCGTTGCCCTTGAGCGCGGCGGCGGCGCCGGCGAGCTTGATGCTGCCGGTCTCGAGCAGATAGGCGCGGTCGACCACGTCGAGCACCTGCTGCACGTTCTGCTCGACGATCAGCACGGTCAGCCCCTCGGCGCGGATGCGGCGCACGAGGTCGAACACCTGCGCGACCACGAGCGGCGCGAGGCCGGCGGACGGCTCGTCCATCAACAGGAGCTTTGGCCGCGACATCAGCGCGCGGCCGATCGCGACCATCTGCTGCTCGCCGCCCGACAGCGTGCCGGCGAACTGGGTGCGGCGGTCGCGGAGGCGGGGGAACAGTGAATAGACATGCGCGAGCTGGTCGGCGAAGTGCTTGCGCGCCGCCGGGATGAAGGCGCCGATGCGCAGGTTGTCCTCGACGGTGAGGCGCGGAAACAGGCGGCGGTTCTCCGGCACGTGGGCGATGCCCTGCTCGACCATGCGATGCGCCGGGAGCCCACTAACCGCGCGGCCCTCGAAGGTCATCGTGCCGCCGCGCAGCTCCAGCAGCCCGGAGATCACCCGCATCAGCGTGGTCTTGCCGGCCCCGTTCGGGCCGATCACGCCCACGGCCTCGCCGGCCGAGACCTCGAGCGAGACGTCGAACAGGGCGCGGAAGGAGCCGTAGCCCGCCGAGACCGACGCGAGCGACAGGAGCGCGCTCAAGCGTGCGCCCCGAGATAGACTTCGGTGACCCGCGGGTCGACCGCGGCCTCGCGCGGCGCGCCCTCGAAGATCTTCTCGCCGTGGTCGAGCACGATCACGCGGTCGACGATGCGCATCAGCACGCCCATGATGTGCTCGACCCAGATGATCGTGATGCCCATGCGGGTGCGGATGGTCTGCAACAGCTCGGCGGCGCGCTCCATCTCGGTCGCGTCGAGGCCGCCGAGGCTCTCGTCGGCGAGCAGCAGGCGCGGCTTGGTGGCGAGCGCGCGGGCGAGCTCGAGCTTCTTCAGCGCCGCAGCCCCGAGACCTTCGGTGCTGGCGGCCGCATTGGTCGGCAGCCCGACGAGACCGAGCGCTTCCTCGGCGCGCTTGTGCGCCTCGCTGCGCGAGATGCTTCCCGAGGCGCCGTAGTAGGCGGCGAGCGCCACGTTCTCGACCAGCGAGAGCTTGTGAAAGGGCCGCGGGATCTGGAACGTGCGGGCGATGCCGGCGCGGCAGATCGCGTGCGCCGAATGCCCGCCGATGTCGGCGCCCTCGAAGCGGATCGAGCCGGCATTCGGCCGCAGCGTGCCGGCGATCAGGTTGAAGGTCGTGCTCTTGCCCGACCCGTTCGGGCCGATGAGGCCGAGGATTTCCCCCTGGCAGGCCGCGAAGGAAACCTGGTTGACCGCCAGGAATTCGCCGAAGCGCTTGGACAAGCCCTCGACCGCAAGCATGTTCAGCGCGTCGTCATTGCGAGCGAAGCGTCATTGCGAGGAGCGCGAAGCGCGACGAAGCAATCTCGCGCCGCATGCTCATGCGTTTGCGGATCGAGATTGCTTCGGCGTGCTGCGCACGCCTCGCAATGACAGTGCGGCTGCATCATCACGCCTTGGCGTAGGGCGACGACTTCGGCAGCGGCAGCACCGGGTCCTGCGTCTTGATGTTGCTCGGCCACACCACCGAGATGTGCTCGCCCGCGTTCTGCATCACCACCGGCGTCGAGCGCTCGTTCTGGCCGGCCATCTGGGTTCCGGGGGGATAGAACTTCACGCCGTAACCCTGGATGGTGCCGCCCGCCGGGATGTCGACATCGAGCGCGGCCTTGCGGACCGCCTCGGCATCGAAGCCGCCGTACTTCGCCTTGGCGACCGGCAGCACGTTGTTGAGCAGGACCCAGGTCTGGTTGAAGCCCATCGAGCAATGCGGCGGCACGTCGGTCGCCTTGGTCTTGGCCTTGTAGCGCTCGACCATGATCTTGGTGAGGTCGCCGATGCCCGGCGCGAGCGTCTTCGGATTGAGCAATTGCGCCGGCACCGGATCGATATTGCAGAAATTGTCGATGTCGGTGCCGAAGGTCGCGCGCAGCTTGTCGAGCTGGCTGTAGCCCGCGCCGTTGCCGACCAGCATCCGGAAGCGCAGCCCGGCATCGCGCGCCTGGCGCAGGAACAGCGTGATGTCGGGATTGTAGCCGACCTGCGAGATGATGTCGGCGCCCGCCCGCTTGAGCTTGGTGACGAGGGAGGAGAGATCGGGCGCGGTGGCCGAATAGCCCTCGCGCATCACGATATGCAGGCCCTTCTCCTTGCCGAAGCGCTCGCTCGCCTCGGCGACGCCGACGCCGTACGGCCCGTCCTCGTGAATGATCGCGACCTTGACGTCCTTCGGCTCCGTGCCGAGCTTGGCCTTGGCGTTCTCGGCGATGAACGTCGCGAACGCCTCGCCGTACTGGTCGGAGTGGATCTGGCCGCGGAAGACGTAGCGCAGGTTCTTGTCCTTGAAGACCGCCGTCGCGATCGCGGTCGTGATCCAGAGGATCTTCTTTTGCGCTTCGACCTTGGCGGAGAGGGGCACCGCGTGCGCGCTGGCATAGACGCCGTTGATGATCTCCACCTTCTCCTGGCCGAGCAGCCGCTCGACCTCGTTGATCGCGACGTTGACCTTGCTCTGGCTGTCGGCATTGATCGGCACGACCTTGTACTTGCCGGCGATGCCGCCCTTCTCGTTGACGAGATCGATGGCGATCTGGCAGCCGATCGAGCAGGCGACCGAGCCGCCGCCCGCGAACGGGCCGGACAGGTCGTAGATGACGCCGATGCGCACGGTCTCGTCGGCGGCGTGGGCGAAGCGCGGGCCGAGGCCGACGGCGGCGGCAGCCGCCGCCGATTGCTTCAAGAGCGATCTGCGTGAGGTGGACATCAGTTCCTCCCTGGATCCGGTCGAGCCGAATTTTTGATTGGGTCGAGTATTTGGAGGACGGACGGGAAAGTCAACGGAGCCGCGGCAGATAACCTCGCTGATGCACGGCCGTCGGATCGTCGCCCCGGACCTCGCATTCGCCGAATTGTTAGCTGGAAGCCTGGGCGGGTCGAGGTTTTGACGCTCTAAGCTGATGCAAAAAGCCGTCGGCGTGCTGATCGCGCGTCAAGGTCGCGGTGGCATTGAGGTGGAGCGTCGTCCATTCGAAGCGTTGCGAGACGATGCCCGAGACGGTGGCGCCGACGCCGGGCTCGGTGCCAACGCCGGGCAGCAGCACGCCGAACTCGGTCGCGACGCTTGGCCCGCTCCTGTCCTGCAGGCTTCCCTCGCGCAGCACGTGCTTGAGCAGCACGCCCACGCCGCCGACGCCGAACGATTCATCGGATTGACCGAGGGGGATTCGTCCTTGCGCCTGGAACACCGCCTCCCACGCAAGCCAACGTGTCGGACGCTGGTATCGACGACGGCCGGACATGATCCTCCCACCTACGGCGTCGGCTTGAATACCCAGATCGCGGCCGGCTCCGCGGCGCTCGCGCGCGCCGCGACGTAGAGGCGGTCGAGCTCGGGCACGAAGAGCGACGTGCGGGCGCCCGCGACCGTGCGTACGCGCGCCAGCCTGCGCCACGGCGTGCTCGCCTTGTCGAGCACCTCGACGAAGCCCTCGCCGCAGCTTGCGTAGAGGCGCCCGCGCTTCGCGTCGACGAAGACGTTGTCGACATCGCCGCAGGTATCGGCCGACGCGACCATGCCGCCGGCCGCCATCGCGAAGGCGGCAAGTTTCGCGGGATGGCGAAATGCGACAACAACCTCGCCGCGGGCCTCGTCGAGGGCCATCGCGAAGTTGCCGCCCATGTCTTGCGTCGGCCAGCGGGCGATCGTCCGGGCGGTCGCGGAATTGACCACCGCGACCATGTGCGCGGTCGGCACGTTGACATAAATTCGATGTTCGTTGCGCGCGAGCTGGAAGCCCTCCGGGTGGCCCGGCAGCGGGATATCGGCCGCCTTGCTGACGCTCGCGGGATCGATGACCGCCAGACCGCCTCCGCCATGGCCGACGAACAGTTTGCCGGTCGCGGCGTCGACGCGAATATTGTCGGCATCGCTGCCGAGCCTGATCGCGTCGCCCGGTGCGTAGCGCTCGCCGCGGAAGAGCTGCACGGTGCCGTCGCGGGCGTTGGCTACGTAAAGCGTATCGGTCGACGGCGCGTAGCCGACGCCCTGCGGTTCCTTCAACCCGGAGATGACCCGCAGGAGCTTGCGAGATTTCAGGTCGACGACCGCGACGCTGTCGTTGCCGAGCTCGGCGACGAACAGCCGACCGCGCGCGGCGTCGATCGCCATGTGATCGATGCGGCCCGTCACCTGCCCGAGCGCGATTTTGGCCTCGATCTGGAGCGGCTCGTCCGCCGCGGCCACAGCGCACGCCGCCAGCGCGAGCGAGGCGATCACGGAACCGAAACGGTACATGGCCGAACTCCCTCCCGCTTGCGGCCGGCTCAGCGCTGCAGGACGCGCAGCACGAGATCGTCGAATGCGGTGACCGAATTGGCCTTCGTCCAAAGCCCGATTCGTCCGGCAGTAAACCGGCTGTCGTGGTGATCGATGAGACGCTGGTCGTTCAGCCAGCCCTGGATGTGGTCGCCTTCGGCGGTGACGCGAAGCTTGTGCCATTCGCCGAGCGCCGGCGCCTTGACGTTTCCTCCCGTGATGAAATGGCGACCTCCGATCACGGCGGCGAGAATCGAGTTCGGCTCGTAATAGTAGAAGTTGAAGTTGTCCTCCAAGGCGTTGGCGCGGATCACGTAGTAGTGGCCGTCGGCAAAACGAAACACGATGCCGCCCGACGCGTCCTCGCGTCCGGACATGGGCTTGAAGCGCACCGCCACGTCGACGTTGGCGTGCGGGCCGCCTGGCGCGACGATCACGCTGAAGGCATTGTCGGTCGCGCGTTGGACCAAGGCTTTGCCGCCGCGAGACGAGCCGGGCACCTCTTCGAGCGCCCATGTGCCCGTCACGGTCTCCCAGCCTTCGAGCGGGCGAGTGAAGTCGAAGCGTGTCTCATCCGGCGCGGCCGCCCGCGCGGGCGGCTCTCCCAATGACAAGGATGCCGCGATCGCCGAGCCCGACGCGATCAGGCGCCTCCGAGACAGGCCCATGCCGATCGATCGCAGACTCATGGAAGCCTCCTTTACGACCTTCCCTGGACCCATTGCCAAGGGTCGCACTCGACCTTGCTACTTCACCATCACCCAGGCCGGCTGCAGCAGCGGGTAGGCGATGAGCCCGATGACCGCGGTCGCGGCGATCAGCAGCGGATTGCTCACCTTCCAGCGAAACAGGACGGCGAGCGAGGCGAGGCCGACGAGGGCGGTGAGCCAGTCGCCGATCGCGATGCGGCCGAGCAGGATACAGGCGCCGAGGATCGTGCCGATCGCCGCCGCATAGGCGCCCTTGACGAAACCCTGCACGTTCGGGTTGGCGCGATAGCGGGCGAGCAGCGGCGCGACGACGAGCACGAGGATGAAGGAAGGCAGGAAGATGCCGATCGTCGCGACGAGCGAGCCTTTCAATCCCGCGACCAGATAGCCGACGAAAGTGGCCGTGATGACGACAGGGCCGGGGCTGATCATGCCGATCGCGACCGCGATGAGGAACTGGCGCGGATCGAGCCAGCCGTATTGGTGCACCAGGCCTTGCTCGAGGAACGGCACGATGACGAGGCCGCTGCCGAAGGTGAGCGAGCCGGCCTTGAGGAAGAACAGAAAAAGGTTGCCGAGCGTCGAGCCTGACGCGGCGGTCGCGAGCGGTGCGACGGCCGGAATTGCCGCAATGACCAGCGTCCCGACGCGCCGTGGCACGACATGCCCGTAATAGATGATGCCGATCGCACCGGCGCCGATGAACAGCAGCGCCACCTCGGCGTGCAAGGTCACGGTGACGACGAGGCACGCGGCCGCGATTGCCCATTGCAGCCAGTCCTCCATTCCGAGCTTCGCGAGCCGGTAGCAGGAGTGCAGGATGAGCGCGATGACGGCCGGGCTGACGCCGTAGAAGATCGCCGTGACGGCGCTCAGGTCGCCGAGATGGACGTAAAGGGCGCCGAGCGCCGCCACGATCACGAAGTTCGGCAGGATGAAGGCCCAGCCGCCCGCCCATGCGCCCCAGAAGCCGGCGCGCAGCCAAGAGACATAGATGCCGACCTGGATCGCGAGCGGGCCGGGGAGCGACTGGCAGATCGCGATCGCCTCGCGCATCTGCTCCTTGGAGAGCCACTTCTTGTCCGCCACGAGCTCGCGCTCCATCTGGCCGACCAGCGCGACGGGCCCGCCGAAGCCGAGCAGGCCGAGCCGCAGGAAATACCGCACGATCTCGCCGAGCGAGCCACGCGCGGGATTTGCCTCTGTCATCCGTTTCCCCCGACAGCCGAGATTGGGACGCTGGACGCGGCCCAACCTCGTGCACTGTGCAGACGTGAACGCGCTCGCGTCTACGCCTCCTGGCTATAATGCCCGTAAAGCTTTACGGCGCTGTCCCAGCGGATCGCCTCCATGAAGGTGTCGACATAGCGCGCCGCAGCCGCGCCGTAGTCCATGTGATAGGCGTGCTCGTACATGTCGAGCACCAGCACCGGCCGCCCGCCCGCGATATTGGTGGTGTGATCGGCCGCCCATTGGTTCACCAGCCGTCTGTCGCGCGGCGAGTAGGACAGGATCACCCAGCCGGAGCCGCCGCCCTCGGCCTTGCCCATGGCGACGAACTCGGCGCGCCAGCGCTCGAAGCTGCCGAAGTCGCGCGCGATGGCGTCCTTGAGCGCGCCCGCCGGCGCGCCGCCGCCGCCGAGATTGTCGAAGTAGATCTCGTGCAGGATCATCGAGTTCATCGCGATCAGCTCCTCGCGCTTGAGTCCGTTGACGAGGAAGACCGGCGCCTTGGCGTATTCGAGCTCGGCGAGCTGCGCGCCGATCGCGTTCAACCGCTTCACGGCGCCGACGTAGTTGTTCTGGTAGTGGCTGGTGATCACCTTCTCCGAAATTCCCTTGATCGACTTGGGGTCGAGCGACAGGGGTTTTGGCTGATAGGTCATCGATTTCGTCCCTCCTGCGGGCGCGGTTTGGGCAAGCGCCGATGGGGTGAGCAGCATCGCGGTCGCGGCGCCGGCCGCGAGGCCGGCTCCCTGAAGCACGCTGCGCCGTTCGATTCCGTCGGTCATCGTGGGTCTCCTTGGTTGGGCCGATGGCCCGGTTGGTCCCCGTGTGACGTTTGGTCGGCTACGCCGCCGTCTTGGCCGGCCAGTTGTGCGTTTCGGCCTGCAGGCTGCGGGACCAGGTGTAGAGCGCGGCGTAGATCGTGATGCCGTGCGTGAGCATCGCGTGATCGTTCGGGAAATTCGCCGAGAGGCCGAGCGAAATGGCGAACAGACCGGCGCATTGCGGCGCGAGATCGTGGCGCGACGTATCGGCGCCGCGCACGATCGTCGCCAGCCGATCGAGCGCCGGATCGTGGATGTCGTAGATGCGCAGGATGGTGTCGAACGAGCAGCGCTCGTCTTCATGGGTGAACGCGACGCCGTCGATGTCGTAGGGCGCGGCACCTGTCGCGTTCGCGACCGCGAGCACCTCGCGCGCCAGGACGTAGATGAACTCCGCGTCGGGATCGAAGAAACGCTTGATCAGCCATGGGCAGGCGATGCGGTCGATCTTCGGCCGCTCGCGCGTCACCCATTTGCCCCGCGTCGCGCCGATCTTGCGGCGCGTCGGCAGCTTAGCGGCTTCCCAGGCCTCGATGCCGTCGTCGAGATGGCGCGCGTCGAAACTCGCCGCGCGCAGCGCCGCAGCGGCGTTCTGGCTGGCCTCGTGCCCGCAGTAGACGACCGCCGGTCGATCGCGCGGCAGTTCGCTGCGCCAGCGCTCGACTTCCTCGGGGGGACACGCGAGCGCGGACGTGATGAGCGTCTGCGCCTGCGCAAATGCCGGCGGAGGCCGGATGTCAACGAGGATCGGCGCCGCCGCGGTGCCGAGACGTGTGTAGAAATCTTGGGGTGAAATAGAGACCTGGACTCCGTCCATGCGCAACCACCTCGACGAATCGAGCGCTGCGCAGAACTTGGACGGCTGGCCGTCTAGCGGGGAGTCTGCATTTCCCCGGAGCGTCAAAATTAGGTGGGGGCGTTGCCGACTGCAAGCCCCTGTGGGCGAGCTCGCAATAATCCGCGCTGGTACCCGATCACGTCTACGTGCGCGACATAGGGAGCCTTGAATACGAATTGCGCCTCAGCAATCATGGTGATGCGGGGACATTGCAGCCTCCCCGTCAAATGGGCTCTCCCATGCAAGCGCTGCTCGCCCAACTGTGGAGCGAGCGCCATGGATTCGAGCCTCAGTCCCTATTTGTTCATTGTCCTCTTTATCGCTGCGACCTTCACGGCCGCTGCCGTCGCCGGGCTTGCTGGCTTCGCGTTCGGCCTCGTTGCCGCTGCGGTATGGCTGTACATCCTGACTCCTCTGCAAACCGCGACCCTGATTGTCGGCTTCGGTCTTGTGGTGCAGGGATTTGCCGTATGGAAGCTGCGGCATGCTCTCGATTGGAGGAGGATCGCGCCCTTCGTCGTTGGAGCGCTACTGGGCGTTCCGCTCGGAGTGATTCTCCTGCGTTACGCCGATCCCCAATACATGCGTGTGGGCGTAGGTACGGTCCTAAGCCTGTTCGGCATCCACGGCCTTCTACGGCCGGCGATGAGGCCCATCGCATCAGGCGGCGCGTCCGCTGACGCGGCTGTGGGATTCCTGAACGGGGTCCTTGGCGGCGCTACCGGGCTCGCCGGCATCATCGCCACGATCTGGTGCCAATTGCGAGGGTGGCCCAAAGACCAGCAGCGCGCGGTGTTCCAGCCGGTGGGCGTTGCAACGTTTGCCATCAGCGCGGCTTGGCTTGGTGGACAAGGATCGATTTCGCGGGATGTCATTTGGCTGTTCGTCGTCGGTCTTCCCGCGCTGCTGGCCGGCACTTGGGTCGGCCTAAAGGTTTTTGGTCGTCTCGATGAAGCGCAATTCCGCAAGTGGTGCTTGCCCTGCTGCTTGCGTCGGGCCTCGTCCTGCTGTTTCGCTGAAGACGTCACGGCACTTCCGCCGGTCACGTATCTGCTCGGTGGCGTACGATAGTTTTGCGGGTCAACAGCGTCGCACGGCCTGACGGTTCTCGATAACAAACTTGCCAGGCGATACCGCGCGCCGATCCGCTCCCAATTCAGGTTCGCCATCACCTGATCGACATAGGCAGCCGCCTTCAATTCGGCGCGCGCTCGCGCGCCGCAACTCGCGCTGTTCTTTTTTGACCTTGGTATTGGTCATCAATTCAACAACTCATGTGCGCGCGCCCAGCAATTTGAGACGGCGCATGTCGTCCGCGGCCTCGGCGAGCAACCAATCGCGGGCGCGCTTGATCTTCGGCAGCATTGCGGTCGCGGTCGGACACACGATCCAATAGGTCTTGGACAGGCGCAGAGCCTCGGTGAAGGGACGCACCAGCCGCCCGTTGAGAAGATCCCAGGCGGCGAGCGTCGTGCGAGCGAGCGCGATCCCCTGGCCGCCGACGGCGGCGTCGATCAGCATGCTCGCACGATTGAGAACCACGCCGCGCGAGAGATCGGCACCGGTCACGCCCGCTGCCTCGAGCCACTGCGGCCAAGCTCTTCGCGTGTCGAGATGAAGCAGCGGAAATTTCAGCACGTCCGCCGGAGTGGCGAGACGTTGCCGACCTTCGACCAGCTTGGGGCTGCAGATCGGGAAAAGCTGTTCGGCGCAGAGGCGCT
>CAVPGG010000170.1:0-6863 GCA_963703755.1 uncultured Pseudomonadota bacterium | reverse complement strand
CCTCACTTAATTCCACTAAAATAAGGGCTGACGGGAAACCCTGTCCCGCCACGTGGGAAGGAAGAATTTTGAGTCCCCACTCCTCCCCTCCCCCTGAGCCCGGCGTCACCGCCCTTTCCAGAAAATCCACCTGGTGATCAGGAAATTAAGCTTACGAAAAGGTGCCCAAGGTCAGGCGAGAGAAAGCCTAAAATTGATTACATCATTCTTTTGGTGTTCGAAAGGCTCGGGTGGGATGGAAAGGGGATGCCGAAGTGTTCTTGGGGGGAGGGAAGGGGGAGAGGAGGTTATTTTTGGATAAAGTAAGGTTGAGGGAGGTAGGTACACAATATTGTGATTGTGCCTCCTCGATCGTGCCCGCATCGAGCTTGCGCTTGGTGACGATATCCGCGATCGCATCGCCGATCGACGCGGAGGTGCGCTTGAGGCCCGACGCAAGCCTTTGCCACCAGCTCGGCTTTTGATTGGCGCTGTCATTCATCGCGGCGGTTTGATAGCCGTTTCATCATGGGATCGAAAGAGAGCCCGCAAACGGCCGTCGCAGCCAAATCGCACGTCTCGCGCGGCGTCGCGCCCGACGAGATGGTGGCGCGCGTTCTGTATCGCGACGGCCTCATGCTGATCATCGACAAGCCCGCCGGCCTCTCGGTCCATCGCGGCCCCAAGGGCGGCCCGAGCCTCGAGGACTATCTCGACGCCCTGCGCTACGGCCTGCCGCGCCGACCCGAGCTCGCACATCGCCTCGACAAGGACACGTCCGGCTGCCTCGTCCTCGGCCGCCACCGCAAGGCGCTCGCTCACCTGGGCCTGCTGTTCAAGCACCGCAAGATCGGCAAGACCTACTGGGCCGTGGTCGAGGGCGGCCCGGCCGAGGACGCCGGAACCATCGACCTGCCGCTCGGCCGCCTCGACGACCGCATCGGCTGGTGGATGAAGCCGGACCCCAATGGCGTACAGGCCGTGACCAAATGGAAGGTGATGGGGCGGTCTTTCTTCACCTCCCCCTGCAGGGGGGAGGTCGACCGGCCGCAGGCCCGTCGGGTGGGGGTGGCTGACTCACCCCACCCCGACGCCTCGCATATGCGAGGCGTCGACCCTCCCCCTGCCGGGGAGGGTGGCGGCAACCGCCTTACCTGGCTTGAGCTCGAACCCCTCACCGGCCGCACCCACCAGCTTCGCGTCCACTGCGCGGCGCAAGGCTGGCCGATCGTCGGCGACGACATCTACGGCACCGCGCCACGTTTTCGCGGCCCGATGCTGCACCTGCATGCGCGCGAGATCGTGGTTCCGATCAGCAAGAACAAGCCGCCCGTGCGCGTGACGGCACCGCCGCCCGCGCACATGCGCGAGCGGCTGGCACAGTGCGGGTGGAATGGGGAAGAAGCGCGAATAGCGAATGGTGAATAGCGAATAGGGAATCCCATCCGCTTCCCCCTATTCGCTATTCACCATTCGCTGTTCGCCCTCAGTAGATCGTCGCCTTGAGCCGCTCCGGATAGGCGCGGTCGTGCTCCGGTCCGCCGATCTTGCCGTCGCTGATATGGGCGAGGATCGTGCCGGACGTCGGCAGGCTGGCGCGGTCGACCTTGGTGGCCGGGTCCCACAGCTTCGAGCGCACGATCGCCTTCGGGCATTGGAAATAGACGCGCTCGACCGTCACCACGATCACGCAGCGCGGTGTCTTGCCTTCCATCGTGAAGCTCGCGCACAGCTCCGGGTCCGTGCAAATCTGCGCGCGGCCGTTGACCCGGATGGTCTCGCCGCAGCCCGGGATGAGAAACAAGAGCGCGACGCGCGGGTCGAGGATGAGATTGCGTAGGCTGTCGATGCGGTTGTTGCCGCGCCGGTCCGGGACCATCAGCGTCTTTTCGTCGTGCACGCGCACGAAGCCGGCCGGATCGCCGCGCGGCGAGCAGTCGAGCCCGTCGGGGCCGCTCGTCGCCAGGGCGAAGAACGGCGCCTTCTCGATGAAGGCGCGGTAGTCCGCGTTGACGTGGTCGATCTCTTTCACGCGCGCCGGCGCGTAGACCTCGCCGTACATCGACTCGAGCTGGTCCATCGTGGTGACGAGGTGGTCGGTGATAGGGCATGGCGGGACTCCCAACCTGTTGCTCGTCATCGTCGAGCGAAGCGAAGCGATCCCTCTTCACTTGCTCGTGCACCCATGGATCCGCGATTGCTTGGCCCGCTTTCGCGCGCCTCGCAATGAGGTCTGCGCTCACGCCGCGATCAGCTGCCGGCCATCATGGCCGATGATGGCCGCTTCCACAATCACGCCCGGCTCGATCGGCGCGTTGAGCCGCGCGAGTGTGAAATGCTCGGTCCGCCCGCTGTCGCGGGTCTCGGCGAGCACGCGCCGCCGCGTGCCGACCTGCGACGCGAGATGCGCCGCGAGCGCCGCTTCGCCCTTGCGCCGCAACCGCCGGGCGCGGTCCTTGACGATGTCGCGCGCCACCTGCGGCATGCGCGCCGCCGGCGTGCCGGGCCGCGGCGAGAACGGAAAGACATGCAGGTGCGTGAGCCCGCAGGCGTCGACCAGGTCGAGCGAGCGCGCGAACATCGCCTCGGTCTCGGTCGGGAAGCCCGCGATGATATCGCCGCCGAACACCACGTCCGGCCGCAGCCGCCGCACGTCGGCGCAGAACGCGATGGCGTCGCCGCGCGAATGGCGTCGCTTCATCCGCTTGAGGATGAGGTCGTCGCCGTGCTGCAGCGACAGGTGCAGGTGCGGCATCAGCCGCGCATCGCTCGCGAACGCATCGAGCAGGTCGCGGTCGGCCTCGACCGAGTCGATCGAGGAGAGCCGCAGCCGCGCGAGCGCGGGCACGTGCTTGAGGATCTGCTTCACCAGCGTGCCGAGCCGCGGCGCCCCCGGCAGGTTGCCGCCATAGCTCGTGAGGTCGACGCCGGTGAGCACCACCTCGCGACAGCCGTTGTCGGCGAGGCGTCGGATCTGCGTCACCACCTCGCCCATCGGCACCGAGCGCGAATTGCCGCGCCCGAACGGGATGATGCAGAAGGTGCAGCGGTGGTCGCAGCCGTTCTGCACCTGCACGAAGGCGCGCGCTCGGCCATCGAGCCCGTCGATCAGGTGCGCGGCGGTCTCCTTGACCGCCATGATGTCGTTGACGGCGATCTTCTCCTCGTCGCCCATGCCGAACGGCGTGCGCGCCAGATAGTCACGCGTCTCGACCCACGCGTCCGGCCGCATCTTCTCGTCATTGCCGATGACGCGGTCGACCTCGCCCATCCGCGCAAACGTCTCCGGCTCGGTCTGCGCCGCGCAGCCGGTGACGAGGATGCGCGCGTCCGGCCGCTCGCGCTTGAGGCGGCGGATCGTCTGGCGCGCCTGGCGCACGGCCTCGCCCGTGACCGCGCAGGTGTTGACCACCACGGCGTCGGCGAGGCCCGCCTGCGCGGCGTTGCGGCGGATCACCTCGGACTCGTAGGCGTTGAGCCGGCAGCCGAAGGTGAGGACCTCGACGCTCATGCGGCGCCCGCCCCAAAGACTCCGTCATGCCCGGCGAAGGCCGGGCATCCACGTCTTTCTTGCACTCGGCAAAGACGTGGATGGCCGGCATTCGCCGGCCATGACGCGGCTGAATGAGCCGGCGACATCATGCGGCGCCCGCCTTCTCGAACAGCGCCGGATCAAACTTTCCCTCGAACTCGTAGGCGACCGGGCCGGTCATCAGCACGTGATCGTCGCCCTCGCGCCATTCGATGCGCAGGTCGCCGCCCGGCAGCGTCACCGTGACGATGCGGCCGGTGAGCCGCTTGCGCGCCGCGCACACCGCCGCCGCGCACGCCGCCGAGCCGCAGGCCTTGGTGAGCCCGGCGCCGCGCTCCCAGGTACGGATGATGAGGTGCTCGCGCGACGTGACCGCCGCGAGCGTGATGTTGGCGCGCTCCGGGAAGATCGGGTGGTTCTCCAGCATCGGCCCGATCTTGCCGAGATCGTACGCGTTCACATCGTCGACCCAGAACACCGCATGCGGGTTGCCCATGCTCACCGCCGAGGGCGAATGCAGGATCGGCGCGTCGATCGGCCCGATCTGCAGCTCGATCGCGCGCGTGTCGCGGAATTCCTCGGCAAGCGGGATATCCTTCCAGCCGAAGCGCGGCGCGCCCATGTCGACCGTCGAGGTGAGCGGCGCGCTGCCCTGCCAGCAATTGATCAGCCCGGCCGTCGTCTCGAAGGTGAGCGCCGACTTGCGGGTCTCCTCGAACAGGAGCTCGGCGATGCAGCGGGTGCCGTTGCCGCACGCGCCCGTTTCCGAGCCGTCGTTGTTGAAGATGCGCACATAGGCGTCGGTGCCGGAGGTGCGCGGCGGGTAGAGCGCCATGAGCTGGTCGTAGGGCGCCCCGGCCGGCGAGGCGGCCGCGCGCGCCTCGGCGGCCGTGATCGCGGCGGGCGCGGCGCGCATGTCGACCACCACGATCTCGTTGCCGAGACCGTTCATCTTCACGAACGGGTGGTTGGCGAGGGCGCTCATGTGCGTGGGTGGCCCAAGGTGGTGGCTCAGGACCGCGGTTTATGCGAAGTTAATGCGATCCGCCGCTGTTGCACGGCGAGGACCGCCTTATACCGTGCTAGATAGCGGCTCGTCGAAGCCTCGGGAAGGGACGGGCGCTGCCGCTGCCGGGCCATGGCGCGCCGAATGGAGGAATTCCATGTCAGGCTTGAGGTCGGGGCCGTGCCTCGGCAGGCGCGCATTTCTCGCGACCGCATCGATCCTGCTGTTGGCTGGCGCCGCCGTCATCGCGCCCGCCCTGGTCCCGGCGCTGGCCCAGGAAAAGCCCCAACGGCCCGAAACCCTGCAACCGGGCGATGCCTTCGGCGAGCAGGTGACGCTGCCGGAGCTCACCGTTGTCTACGCCGCCGGTACCGGCCAATGGGACAATGCCTTCGCGACCATCGTCGACGCCTTCAAGACCGTGAATGCGTACCTGCAGAAGCAGGGCATCAAGCCGTCTGGCCCGCCGATGACGATCTACACCTCGACCAACGACACGAGCTTCCAGTTCTGGGCCGCCATGCCGGTCGCCGAGGCGCCGAAAGACCCGCCGCCGCCCAAGATCTTGGTCGGCAAGACGACGCCCGGTACCGCCTACAAGTTCATCCATCGCGGCTCGTACGACGACATGGACACGACCTACGACGCGATCACCAATTTCCTCGACGAGAAGCAGCTCGACGCCAAGGGCCTGTTCATCGAGCAATACGACACCGACCCGGTGACCACCCCCGAGGACAAGCTCGTGGTCGAGGTCTTCGTACCGGTGAAGTGACGGACTGTCCCTCTCCCCGCAGGGGAGAGGGGGCGCAAGAGCCGATGGTTTTCAATGGCTTGATCCTAACATTGACTTGCACCAGGCGGTGCCCTAAGCCTCTGCCCGCTCAATAGAGCTCGTGACTGCCCGATCCGCCGACCGGTCCGAGAGGCCGGAGGTCCCCGCCCGACAGCGCGATGCGCCCTCGGGCGCCATCGGTGTTTGGCGGCACAAAATTCGACCCTCATCCCGAGGAGGCCGCGCAGCGGCCGTCTGGAAGGATGAGGCCGAGACGGCGGCCCCATCCTTCGAGACGCGCCCTGCGGGCGCTCCTCAGGATGAGGTCGGAGCAAGGTGCAAGGCAGCAAGGCGCACGCATGTTCGAAGGCCTGTCCGACAAGCTTTCCGGCATCCTCGACCGGTTGACCCGGCGCGGCGCGCTGTCGGCGGCCGATGTCGACGCCGCCTCGCGCGAGGTGCGCCGCGCTCTGCTCGAGGCCGACGTTGCCCTCGACGTCGTGCGTGCGTTCGTCGACAAGCTGCGCGAGCGCGCGGTCGGCATCGAGGTGATCAAGTCGGTCACGCCCGGCCAGATGATCGTCAAGATCGTGCACGATCAGCTCGTCGACACGCTCGGCTCCTCGGCCGATCCGATCGACCTCAATGCGCCCGCGCCGGTGCCGATCATGATGGTCGGCCTGCAGGGCTCGGGCAAAACCACCACCACGGCCAAGGTCGCGCGCCGCCTCGCCGAGCAGGGCAAGCGCAAGGTGCTGATGGCCTCCCTCGACATCTACCGGCCGGCCGCGATGGAGCAGCTCGCCGTGCTCGGCCAGCAGGTCGGCGTCGAGACCTTGCCGATCGTCGCCGGCCAGTCGCCGGTGCAGATCGCGACGCGCGCGCTGCAGGCCGCCCGCCTCAGCGGCTATGACGTGGTGCTGCTCGACACCGCCGGCCGCACCACCCTCGACGAGGCCATGATGACGGAAGCGGCCGACGTGAAGCGCGCCGCGCAGCCGCACGAGGTGCTGCTCGTCGCCGACAGCCTCACGGGCCAGGACGCCGTCAACCTCGCGCGCGCGTTCGATCAGCGCGTCGGGCTGACCGCGGCCGTGCTGCTGCTGTCGCCGCGAACGCCGGGAGACCGGCTGCGGGCGAGCGCCGCCGCGTCCGCGACAGCGCTGGCTGACCATCTCGCCGCGGCGGTGCGCGACGAGGCGACTGCCGCTCACCTCGAGGCGTCCATCGCGGCCAAGCACCAGCTGATGACCGTGTTCGCTGCCGCGCCCTTCCGGCCGACGGGGCTGGCCACCGCCGATCAGGCTATGGCCAGCGTCGTTCAGCTGCTGGAGTGGTGCACCGTCCTGATCAGCGACGCCATGGACGGGCACCTGGATCTGAGCCGGGCCGTGTCGGCTGACAGGGAACTGCTCAGCGTGACGGCCGGCGTGCTGCGGGACGTGGCCGCGCTGCTGGCCGGCCGGGATGCCGATCCGGACCTCGAGGGGCTCGAACGCGCCCGCGCCGCCAGCACGGACCACCTGCGGACGCTGTCCGGCGATCCGGACAGCGTCCGGGCCTGCTCCAGG
>CAVPGG010000169.1:0-4444 GCA_963703755.1 uncultured Pseudomonadota bacterium | reverse complement strand
TCCGGGTGGACGGCCCGGTTGCGTACCAACATTTCCGGTATCTGGGCGATGGGCGACTGCAATGGTCGAGGTGCGTTCACGCACACGTCGTGGAATGATTTCGAGATCGTGGCAGCAAATCTTCTCGACAACGATCAGAGACGAGTGAGCGACCGCATCACGGCCTACGCGCTCTACACCGATCCGCCACTTGGCCGCGCCGGGATGACGGAAGCGGAAATCCGCAAGACGGGCCGGCCTGCGCTGATCTCGACCATGGCAATGAAGGACGTCATGTCGCGCTGTATGAGAGAAGTGAAACCAGGGGTTTCATGAAAATCCTTGTCGATGGAGATGACAAACAAATACTGGGCGCCTCCTTCCTGGGACTCGAAGGTGACGAGGTCATCCATTGCGTACTCGATATCATGTACGCCAAGGCGCCCTCACAGTGATACGGCGCGCGATGCACATTCATCCCACAGTGTCGAGGAGTTTATTCCGACCATGATGGATAAGCTCAAGCCGTTGCAATGATCGGGTAGCGCTAAGGAAGTCAGAGGGGCGCTTATGAAGTCGGAGAGGGATGGTATCAACCCAGCAGTCAGGGCAAGCGGAACAGGTTTTCGGCGCCGGGATCGCGATCTACTTTGCGGCCGCGCGCGAGCCGGCCCGGTGGGCGCCGGTCGCGCTGGCGGCGGCGCTCGCGATCGCGGCGATTGCGGCGCGCCGGCGGCCGGTCGCGTTTCCACTGGTGCTCGCGCTCGCCGCCGTGGCGGCGGGCTTTGCGACCGCGACGGTGCGCACGATCGTCGCGAGCCATCCGGCGCTCGCGAAGCCGCTCTACAACGTCAACCTGTCGGGCTATGTCGAGGCGCGCGAGGAGCGCGAGCGCACCGACCGCATCGTCATCAAGATCTATTCAATGGACGCGCCGCGCTTCGACCAGCAGCTCGAGCGCGTGCGCCTCTCGGTGAAGAAAGGCACGGCGCCGCCGGTCGGCGCCTATATCGCGCTCAAGGCGCGGCTGTCGCCGCCGCTGCAGCCGCTGCGCCCGGGCGGCTATGATTTCGCGCGCGACCTCTATTTCCATTCGATCGGCGCGAGCGGCTTTGCGACGAGCCCGATCACCATCGCGCCGCCACCCGAGCCGCCGGGCTTCTCGCTGCGCGTCGCGAGCTTCATCGAGGGCATCCGCGATGCGGTCGATGCGCGCATCCGCGCGGTCGCCAAGGGCGATGCGGGCGCGATCGCGTCGGCGCTGCTGACGGGAAAGCGCGACGCGCTGACCCAGCAGGTCAACGACGCGATGTACATCTCGAGCCTCGCCCACGTGCTGTCGATCTCGGGCTACCACATGGCGGTGGTCGCGGGCGTCATCTTCTTCTTCGTGCGCGCCATTCTGGCGCTCATTCCCGGCCTCGCGCTGCGCCGCCCGATCAAGAAGTGGGCGGCGTTCGCGGCGCTGCTCGTTGCCACCTTCTACCTCGAGCTGTCGGGCGCCGAGGTCGCGACCCAGCGCTCCTATTTCATGACCGCGATCGTGCTGGTCGGCGTCATGGCGGACCGCCCGGTGCTCACCTTCCGCACGCTGGCGATCGCGGCGCTGGTGGTGCTGGTGTTCGCGCCCGAGGCCGTGGTGCATCCGAGCTTCCAGATGTCGTTTGCGGCGACGCTGGCGCTGATCGCGCTCTACCAGCACGGGCTGCCGTGGATCGCGGCGCGCCGCGACAGCTCGCTCGCCGCGCGGATCGCGCTGTGGGGTGGGCGCGAGGCCGTTTCGCTGTTTCTTGCCTCGCTGGTCGCGGGCTTTGCGACCACGCCCTATGCGGCGTTCCACTTCCATCGGCTGGCGCCCTACGGCGTGCTGGCGAACCTCGCCGCCATGCCGGTCGTGTCCGCCGTCGTCATGCCGGCCGGCATGCTCGGCATCGTCGCGATGCCGTTCGGTTATGACGCCCCGTTCTGGAAGGTCATGGCGCTCGGCATCGAGTGGATGGATGCGGTCGCGCTGTGGGTCGCAAGCCTGCCCGGCGCCGTCGGCCGCATGGCGGCGTTCGGCGCCGGCACGCTCGCGCTCGGCACCGCCGGGCTCCTGATCGTGTGCCTGCTGCGCACGCCGCTGCGCTGGATCGGTGCGCTGGTGTTCACGATCGCGACCATCCTGGCGCTCACGACCCCGCAGCCCGACGTGCTGGTGTCGACGAACGGCGATGCCTTCGCGGTGCGCGGACCGGACGGGCGGCTGCAGGTGATCAGGGTCGGCAGCGACAGCTTCACGATCCGCGAGTGGCTCGCGGCCGACGCCGACCCGCGCGGCGACGCCCGCGCGGTCGCGGCCGCCGTCAAGGCGCGCGAGGGTTTTGCCTGCGACGAGGTGGGCTGCGTCGCCAAGGTCGCGGGCGGCGGCGTGGTGGCGATCAGCTTCTCGCCGGCCGCCTTCGCGGACGACTGCGCGCGCGCCACGCTGGTGCTCACCAGGCGCGCCGGGCCGGCCAGCTGCGGCGCGACCGTGATCGACCGCATGATGCCGCGCACGCTCGGCGCGCTGGCGCTGCGCCGCGCCGGCGGCCGATGGGAGATCACGGCCGCCGAGCCGCGCGGGGAGGACCGGCCGTGGGTGCCGGCAGGCAGCGAGGGCGGCGCGCATCTGAGCGTGCCGGCGGCCAGCACGGCGACGCCGCGCGATGCGACGCCGCGGGAAGAGGACCTGCGGGCGGACGATTGACGCGTCCGGCCTTGCGGCGCGCCGCGCGGCTTGCCGTCAACTCCCGCATCCGCGGCAGGGCTGATCCCGTAAACGTGCATATGCACCTAAATCGAATTGTGCCATATGCAAGCCGGGCGGCTGCGCGGTAAGAGCAGCCGGCAACGCGGGAGAAACGACGTGCGCATCCTGGTGGTCGGAGCCGGCTCGACCGGCGGCTATTTCGGCGGTCGCCTGGCGCAGGCCGGGCGCGACGTGACCTTCCTGGTGCGGCAGGCGCGCGCCGCGGCGTTGCGCGACAAAGGGTTGCAGATCGTCAGCCCGTACGGGGACGTGACGCTCGCGCCGCAGCTCGTCACGGCGGACGCCATCAGGGCGCCGTTCGACGCGGTGCTGCTGACCGTGAAGGCCTTCTCGCTCGCGGCGGCGCTCGACGACCTGGCGCCGGCGGTCGGGCACGACACCATGATCCTGCCGGTGCTCAACGGCATGCGCCACGTCGACCGGCTTACCGAGCGCTTCGGCGCGCCGGCGGTCGCGGGATGCGTGTGCAAGATCGCGGCGGCCGTCGATACGGACGGGCGGATCGTGCAGCTCACGCGGCTGCAGGACCTCGCGTATGGCGAGATGGATGGCCGGCGCACGGCGCGGATGGAGCGGCTCGATGCCGCGATGCAGGGCGCCGGCTTCCCGGCGCGCCTCTCAGCCGACATCCAGGCCGACATGTGGGAGAAGTGGGATCAGCTCGCCGCGATCGGCGCCATCACGTGCCTGATGCGCGGCAATGTCGGCGAGGTGAACGCGGCGCCGGGCGGGACGGCTTTCGCCACCGGCATCATCGACGAGGTCGTGGCGGTGGTCACCGCCGAAGGCCATCCGCCGCGGCCGGCGTTCCTCGTCGAGATGCGCAAGTCGCTGACCGATCCGGCCTCGACCGGGACCTCGTCCATGTACCGCGACCTGCTGCAGGGCCGCCCGATCGAGGCCGAGCAGATCGTCGGCGACATGCTGGCGCGCGGCGCACGCCATGACATTGCTACGCCGCTGCTTGCGGCGGCGTTTGCGCATCTGAGCATCTATCAGAAGCAGATCGCGAAGCGATGAGGCGGCATCGATCAGAGGGTCGATTTTATTGTCCGGCAACGGCCTCCTGAACCGCCGAACCGGGCTGTGGAAATGGTTCGTCAGACGACAACCTTTCGTGCCCAAACCCGTTCCACCGCAGCCGCACGCCTTGGCCCGAAATTCTTCGACCGGTTCCGTTGGGCGGCTGGCCGGCGGCATCAACGCGGGTCGACGACAACCTTGCGATTCTCGCCGAGGTTCGGCTCAGCGCCCGTGAGGCGCGCCTTGACGAACTCGAACGCAGCTACGGCCTTGCTCGCGGGCCCATCCCATAACTCTGCGGTGAGCGGAGCGACGCGCAGAACGCACACGTTCGGATCGTCGGGCCCTTTCCACCACATGTTGTCGGTGGGCTTCCAGATTTCGGCCACCTTGGCGTGGTCGTGCCGCACCTCGCCCTCGGACAGAAGCAAGTTCCCCCGTCAATAGGATCCGTATATGTGGTGACGACGTTATCTGGCAAAAAAGCCGGTGGCGCCGACAGCAGCTGAGCTGGGCGCGACAGGAAGAAGGCGCCTCCATGCCGTTAAGTCTCAGGCTGGTGTCGGGTTTAAGTCAGCGGCCGCTGGCAGTCTCCCAAAAGGAAGGCCGCCAATGGAGTCGTACTCAGTGACGGTCAGTCCGTTGATCGTC
>CAVPGG010000168.1:0-3459 GCA_963703755.1 uncultured Pseudomonadota bacterium | reverse complement strand
AGCGCCGCGACCGCCACGCACTGATCACGAGCGCATGGCTCGCCGCCTGTCGATCCGCAGTGGCGCTCCGAAAAGAAAGCCTCGCGCAAGAGCGCGAGGCGCAATTCCACGTGTCCCATTTCGTCAACTAAGCCAATTGACGACGCCGCGCAAGAATGAATTTCGCCGACAGAATGAATTTCGCCTTCGATGTCGTTTGGCGTCTTCGATATTTGGTTGCATTTTCTACGGACCACCGGTGGCCACTTTTCCTGAAAATGATCTAACGTCCGGTCCGATGACCCGATCCGAAGAGCTCGCATCATACACAACGTCCGCTCGGAGCGAGTGGGCGGCGCTGCGATCCAGCACGCCGCTGATGCTCTCGGACAGCGACCTGACCACACTGCGCGGGTTGAATGAGCCGATCGCGCTCGATGAGGTCGTCGATGAGTTTCAGATCGTGCGGCAGCCGGATGTTCTCATCTTCGAGGGCCTCAACGTCCTGCAGGCGGGGCACACGGCCCCCGTCATGATCTCCGACTTCTTCGACTTTTCGGTTTACGTCGACGCCGGGGAAGCCGACATCGAGGCGTGGTACATCGAGCGCTTTCTCATTCTGCAGCGCACGGCGTCTCAACAGCCTACTTCATATTTTCATCACTATAGCGGGCTTTCGGCCGCGGAGGCGCGCGACGCTGCGTCCCGGATATGGCGCGAGATCAACCTCGTAAATCTGCAAAAGAATATTCTGCCAACGCGCACGCGTGCCGATGTCGTGCTGCGCAAGCGTTCGGACCATTCGGTGAGCGAGGTCTGGTTGCGGCGGACATAGCGACCAAGCACAATCGCGTTCCTGAAGGAGCCTCCCGGGTCGACGTGGCGGTCGGGGAGCGCCGCCTGGGCGGGGGTCGGGCTGCGTCACGAAGGTGCATCGCTCGCGCGCTCAGGCGGCCTGGGCCGATGCCGCTTGCCGCGCGGCCTTCAGGGCGTGCGTCCACCAGATGAGCTGGTCCAGCATCTCCTTGGCGTTCTGGTTGAGATAATCGAAATCGCCGATAGCCTTTCCCTCTTTGAGCACCGCGAGAAAGACCGGGAGGAGGATGTGGACGGCGGTGCGGATCGGCGCCATCTGCAGCTCGATCGCGGTGAGGCGAAGCTGCTCGATCGCCCGCGCGCCGCCGACCCCGCCGTAGCCGACGAACGACACCGGCTTGTTGCGCCATTCCGTGTAGGCGTAGTCGAGCGCATTCTTGAGCGCGGCCGTGGGGCCGTGATTGTATTCGGCGGCCGTGAAGATGTAGGCGTCGAACTCAGCCATCTTCCTCTGCCAGCGCCGCGCGACCTCATCCTTGGACGGGGCCCAGGCGGGGGAGGCTTCCTCCGCGAACAGCGGCAGCGGAAAATCCTTGAGGTCGACCACCTCGACGTTGAAGTCGCCGCGCGCACGCGCGATCGGGGCGATCCATTGCGCCGCGTGATTGGCGAAGCGGTTCAGGCGGATGCTGCCGATCACGATGGCTAACCTGGGCTTGCTCATGGTCTGTCCTTTCGGTCCGAGGCGGAGCCGCACCGATCGCGCGCTCGCGCCGTCCGGCTACATATGGACGCCGCGGGAGCTTCTCGATAAGATCGAATAATCCGAATGTTCTATGTTGCCATTCCGAAGAATGGATCGGCGCCATGTCGAGAGCCGGTTTTGCCGAGACCAGCGCGCTCGTGGCGGTGCTGGAGCAGAAGAGCTTCACCAGGGCGGCGAAGCAGCTCTGCTCCAGCACCGCCACGAGCGCGCTGGTCTCGGCAAAACCGGCTCTCGACATGGCGCCGATCCATTCTTCGGAATGGCAACATAGAACATTCGGATTATTCGATCTTATCGAGAAGCTCCCGGGCGTTCATATGTAGCCGGACGGCGCGAGCGCGCGATGGTGCGGCTCCGCCTCGGACCGAAAGGACAGACCATGAGCAAGCCCAGGTTAGCCATCGTGATCGGCAGCATCCGCCTGAACCGCTTCGCCAATCACGCGGCGCAATGGATCGCCCCGATCGCGCGTGCGCGCGGCGACTTCGACGTTGAGGTGGTCGACCTCAAGGATTTTCCGCTGCCGCTGTTCGCGGAGGAAGCCTCCCCCGCCTGGCCCCGTCCAAGGATGAGGTCGCGCGGCGCTGGCAGAGGAAGATGGCTGAGTTCGACGCCTACATCTTCACGGCCGCCGAATACAATCACGGCCCCACGGCCGCGCTCAAGAATGCGCTCGACTACGCCTACACGGAATGGCGCAACAAGCCGGTGTCGTTCGTCGGCTACGGCGGGGTCGGCGGCGCGCGGGCGATCGAGCAGCTTCGCCTCACCGCGATCGAGCTGCAGATGGCGCCGATCCGCACCGCCGTCCACATCCTCCTCCCGGTCTTTCTCGCGGTGCTCAAAGAGGGAAAGGCTATCGGCGATTTCGATTATCTCAACCAGAACGCCAAGGAGATGCTGGACCAGCTCATCTGGTGGACGCACGCCCTGAAGGCCGCGCGGCAAGCGGCATCGGCCCAGGCCGCCTGAGCGCGCGAGCGATGCACCTTCGTGACGCAGCCCGACCCCCGCCCAGGCGGCGCTCCCCGACCGCCACGTCGACCCGGGAGGCTCCTTCAGGAACGCGATTGTGCTTGGTCGCTATGTCCGCCGCAACCAGACCTCGCTCACCGAATGGTCCGAACGCTTGCGCAGCACGACATCGGCACGCGTGCGCGTTGGCAGAATATTCTTTTGCAGATTTACGAGGTTGATCTCGCGCCATATCCGGGACGCAGCGTCGCGCGCCTCCGCGGCCGAAAGCCCGCTATAGTGATGAAAATATGAAGTAGGCTGTTGAGACGCCGTGCGCTGCAGAATGAGAAAGCGCTCGATGTACCACGCCTCGATGTCGGCTTCCCCGGCGTCGACGTAAACCGAAAAGTCGAAGAAGTCGGAGATCATGACGGGCGCCGTGTGCCCCGCCTGCAGGACGTTGAGGCCCTCGAAGATGAGAACATCCGGCTGCCGCACGATCTGAAACTCATCGACGACCTCATCGAGCGCGATCGGCTCATTCAACCCGCGCAGTGTGGTCAGGTCGCTGTCCGAGAGCATCAGCGGCGTGCTGTATCGCAGCGCCGCCCACTCGCTCCGAGCGGACGTTGTGTATGATGCGAGCTCTTCGGATCGGGTCATCGGACCGGACGTTAGATCATTTTCAGGAAAAGTGGCCACCGGTGGTCCGTAGAAAATGCAACCAAATATCGAAGACGCCAAACGACATCGAAGGCGAAATTCATTCTGTCGGCGAAATTCATTCTTGCGCGGCGTCGTCAATTGGCTTAGTTGACGAAATGGGACACGTGGAATTGCGCCTCGCGCTCTTGCGCGAGGCTTTCTTTTCGGAGCGCCACTGCGGATCGACAGGCGGCGAGCCATGCGCTCGTGATCAGTGCGTGGCGGTCGCGGCGCTG
>CAVPGG010000167.1:0-50120 GCA_963703755.1 uncultured Pseudomonadota bacterium | reverse complement strand
AGGCCGAACGCGACATTGTCGATGATGGTGCGCCAGGGAAGCAGCAGATCCTTCTGCAGCATGAAGGCGACATGCGCGTTCGGCTCCGTGACCTGCTCGCCGTCGACGAAAGCCGCGCCCGCGCTCGGCCGGTGGAGGCCGGAGCCGATGTTGAGGAGCGTGCTCTTGCCGCAGCCGCTCGGGCCGATCAGCGCCACGACCTCGCGGTCGGCGAGCGCGAAGCTGACATCGCTGATCGCCGTCAGGGCGGGGCGTCCGCGCCCGCCCGGAAAGCGCATGTTGACGCTGCGATATTCGAGACAAATCACGGTCGCCGCGCTCGCGCCCAATTTCCCAATCCACTGCGGCGAATGCGCCGATGCGGCTGACAAGACTACAGATTACCCGCTAATGTAAAGCTTGAGGTTTGGCGGAGGGCTCCATGCGCACGGTCGTCGGCGGTTTCATCGATCGGGCAACATCGGCCGGGCTGGCGCTCGCGCTCGGCCTTGCCATTGCGCTCTCGGCCGCGACCGGCGCCGCCGCCAACGAGACGATCACGTACCTGTTTCCGGCCCCGCCGATCCTGCCGGCGTTCGGGCCGATCCAGCTCGCCAAGGGCAAGGGTTATTTCGCGGCCGCCGGCCTCGACGTGAACTTCGCGGTCGCGCGCGGCGGCGTCGACGTGGCCAAGCAGGTTGGCGCCGGCAACGCCCCGCTCGGCGGCATCGTGGGCGATGGGCCGATCATGGTCCGGCAGAACGGCGTGCCCATCAAGATCGTCGCCATGTTCGGCGGCAGGGGCTTCATGCAGCTCGTCGTGCGCGAGGATTCCGGCATCGAGAAGCCGGCCGACCTCAAGGGCAAGATCATCTCGGTGATGTCCTACCAGGACACGACCTACTACGCGCTGCTCGGCCTGCTGGCGAGCGTGGGGCTCACCCAGGACGACGTCACCATCCAGGCGGTCGGCCCGACCGGCGTGTGGCAGTTCGTGGCCTCGGGCAAATCGGTCGGCATGGCGGGCGTGCCGGACTGGATCCCGCCGATCGTGGCGGCGGGCGTCAAGGTGCGCATCATCCCGACCGACCAGTTCTTCCCGCACCTCGCGCAGGGCATCGGCGCCTCCGACAAGATCATCAAGGAACGGCCCGACCTCGTGCGCAGGTTCGTCCACGCGGCGCTGCATGGCATGCGCGACATCATCGACGACCCGAACAAGGCGGCCGACGATTTCGTCCGTTTCGTTCCCGAGTGGAACGGCAAGGAAGCGGCGGTGCGCACCGCGTTCAAATATTATGTGGACCTGATCTATCCGGGGCAGACGCAGCTCGGCGAAATCAACGCCGAGCGGCTCGCCAGGCTGCAGGACTTCTACCTCGCCAAGGGCATCATCCCGAAGAAGTCGCCGGTGGAAGATCTCTATACGAATGAGTTCATCAAATAATTCTGCCTCATGATGAGGAGCAATGATTCCACCTCATGGTGAGGAGCGCGGCCGCCGTTGCGGCCGCGCGTCTGAACCATGGGCTCCGGGTGCACGCGGCGCCACAGCGGCCGCCCTCGTCCTTCGAGACGGCCATCCTCGCAAGACGAGGATGGCCTCCTCAGGATGAGGGCGGGGGGACACGGCAGAGGGGATCATTTTCCTTCCGTTCCGAGCCAGCCCTTCTCGGAAATGTCGAAGATGATCCCGTCGGGGTCCTTGAACTTGCGCTCGAAGTTCACCTTGTCCTTGCCCTCGCCGAGGTCGAAGAAGAAGGTGCCGCCGGCGTCCTCAATGCGTTTCTGCATGTCGGCGAGATCGTCGACCTGGAAGCCGAAATGGTGGGCGCCGACGAAGCTCTTGGCGTCCTTGAGGCCGGAGCCGCGCTCGCCCTTGAACGAGAGCAGCGCGAGGTTGATGACGCCGTCGCTGAGATAGATGCCGGAGCCGATGTCGAGGTCCTCGCGGCCGACGCGCTCGAGGCCGAACACGCTCTCGTAGAACGCGGCCGACTTCTCCAGATCCTTCACCGCAAGCGCAAAGTGGCGCAGCTTGGCCATGGCGGGCCTCCATCGGGTTCTTTCCCCTACTATACAGCGCCGGCCGCGAGCGGCTAGGCAGTAGTTCGACACGCCCATCGAAGGATCGCATGCGCAGCGAGCGACGCGCCGAGATCGTCGGGGCCGGTTTTGCCGGCCTTGCGGCCGCCTGCGCGCTGGCGCAGCGCGGCTGGCGCGTGCGCGTGCACGAGCGCGCCGCGGCGCTGCGCACCGATGGGGCCGGCATCTACATCTACGAGAACGGCCTGCGCGTGCTCGAGGCGCTCGGCGCCTGCGAGCAGGCGATCGCGGGCGCCCATATCGCGCATACGCGCGAGACCCGCGACGACCGCGACCGCATCCTGGCGGTGCATCGCTGGGACACGACCGCGAGCCGGGTCTACAGCATCGTGCGCCAGCAGGTGATCGATGCGCTCGCGGCCGCGGCGCGCCGCGCGGGCGCCGAGATCGTAACCGGCTCGGCCGCGGTCGGCGCGAGCCCGCAGGGCGAATTGCAGCTGGCGGACGGCAGCCGCATCGCGGCCGACCTCGTGGTCGGCGCCGACGGCGTCAACTCGCGCATCCGCAATTCGCTCGGCCTGCTGCGCAAGCGCAAGCGTCTGGCCGACGGCGCGATCCGGCTGCTGATCGACAAGACGGCGGACGAGCGCGCCGCCGGTGGCGAAGGACGCACCATCGAGTACTGGTCGGGCTCGCGCCGCGTCGTCTATACGCCGTGCAGCGATCGCGACATCTATATCGCGCTCACCATGCTCAATGCCGATAGCGCCGCAACGGCGGTGCCGATCGATGCGGCGGAATGGACGCGCTCGTTCCCGCATCTCGCCGGCCTGATCGCGCGCTTCGGCACGCAAGGGCGCTACGACCCGTTCGAATGGATCACGCTGCGGCGCTGGTCGGCGGGCCGCGTCGCGGTGCTGGGCGATGCCGCCCATGCGCTGCCGCCGAATATCGGCCAGGGCGCCGGCTGCGCGATGATGAACGCGCTTTCGCTCGCGGTGCATCTCGACGAGAGCGCCGACACCCCGTCCGCGCTCGCCGCCTGGGAGGCGCGCGAGCGGCCGATCACCGCGCACACGCAACGCGTCTCGGTCTGGCTCGGCGTGCCGACCACCTGGCCGCCGACGCTGCGCAACTTGACGTTCCGGCTGATCGGCAAGTCGAGATGGCTGGTGCGCCAGCGCATCAAGACGGCGCTGCACCGTCCGACCGGGACGGACGCCACGGTCCGCGGCGAGACGTGAGCCGCGCCAAAAGCACGAAGGCCGGATTTTCGTCCGGCCTTCGACATTCGGTTAGAGCGTCAGGATCAGTGCGTCCCGCCGGCCTTCCAGGCCTCGGGCATTTCCTTCGTCCAATGCGTCTCGACCAGCCGGATCACGTCGTCCGGGAGCGGAACGTAGTCGAGCGCCTTGGCCTGCGCCTGGCCGTTCTTGAGGGCCCAGTCGAGGAAGGCGAGCGCGAGGTGGTTCTGGTCGGCCGGGCTGTCCTTGCGCAGCAGCATGTAGGTCGCCGCCGTGATCGGCCAGCTCTTCTCGCCCGGCTGATTGGTGAGGATCAGGTAGAAGTCCTTCACCTTGGTGAAGTCGGCATTGGCGGCCGCGGCCTGGAACGCTTCCATGCTCGGGGCGACGCGCTTGCCGGCGTCGTTGATCAAGTCGGTGTAGATCAGCTTGTTCTCGATCACGTAGGCGTATTCGACATAGCCGATCGCGCCGTCGACCTGCTGCACGTAGGACGCAACGCCCGGGTTACCCTTGCCGCCGACGCCGTTCGGCCAGTTGACCGAGGTGCCCTCGCCCACCTTGCTCTTCCAGTCGGCGCTGACCTTGGAGAGATAGTTGGTGAAGTTGAAGGTCGTGCCCGAGCCGTCGGAACGGTGCACCGTGGTGATCGCCTGGTGCGGCAGCTTGACCTTCGGATTGAGCTTCGCGATCGCGGCATCGTCCCACATCTTGATGTCGCCGAGGAAGATCTTCGCGAGCGTCGGGCCGTCGAACACGAGCTCGCCGGCCTTGATGCCCGCGAGGTGGACGACCGGGGTGATCGAGATGATCACCTGGGGAAACTGAACAAGGCCGTTCTTCGCCACGTCTTCGGGCTTCAACGGCATGTCGGTGTTGGCGAACAGGACGGTCTTCGCCTCGATCTGCTTGATGCCGCCGCCGGAGCCGATCGCCTGGTAGTTGACGGTGTCGCCTTTGTCTTTCGCGTACTGGTCCGCCCACTTGGACAGAACCGGATAGATCGCCGTGCCGCCGGCGCCGGTGAGGCTCGCGGCTTCGACATTCGTGGCCAATGCTACAGCCGCGGCGGCCACAGCCGCGACGAGGTGGATTCGCATGCGGTACCTCCCGCTTGTCGACCAGTCCCTTCGGGCGTCGCCCTCTCCTCGGACCAATCGCGGCGCCACCAAACGGGCGATTTATTACAGTGGCGTGACAGTGCTGCGCCGGGTCGATTACAGGCCGCAGGCCCGCCCAGGATCGAATATCGTCTTCTGCGCCGCAGCATGTAATATTATTGTGTATAATCAATATCTTAATTAATGGACACGAGTCGGTTATGACAGCGGCACTTGGGCGCGGTGGAGAAGGTTCCTCCCCCAGAAATATTTTTCGGTAGGCTCGATTTGGCCCCAGTCGGCGGGACGCCCAGGCGTCAGAATGGAACCAGCAAGCCCGGCAGCGCGGCGTCGCAATTGACCAGATCGAACTCGCTTCCAGGCGATTCGGATCGCCGCGCCGGCGCGCACCAGGCGGTGCCAGCTCGTGCCCGCATAGGGGATCTGGGCATCGCGCCGGTATTCGAGCAGCTGGAATTTTGCGCGCACCGTGCAGGCCGCCGCGCCCCCCTCCTCCACGGTCACATTGGCGATGATGCGGCTCGTGCGCGAGCGCGGCTCCTGCGAATAGATGCGCGGGCTCATGAGCCGGCGCACCCGTGTCTCCAGCAGGCGGCGGTCGTCATAGATCAGCGAGACCGTCTCGCGCGGGCTCTGCTGATCGGGCTGCGACGGCACCCAGTACCAGGCATCGTCGGTAAACAGCGCGAGCCATTCGTCGAAACGCGCCTCATCGAGCAACCGCGCCTCGTGCACGAGGAACTGCTCGCAGGCCGCGGCATCGAGAGCCGCGCCTTCGACGCCCGTCGCCTTGTCGAGCATGGTCATTCGGCCGCGACGGCGTGGACGCCGGCGGGCTCGCGCGTCATCAGGGCGAGCCAGGCGTCGAACATGTTGCGGATATAGATCTCGCTGGTCGAGTTCTTGCCACGCCTGCCGCCGTGCTCGTCGGCGCCATCGCTGTCAAAACCGCGACCGATTTTCAGCCACTCCGGGCCCACGCTGCCGAGGCCGAGGCCGATACGGTTGTAGATCTCGAGGTCGTCCGTGAGCACCAGCGAGCCGGTGCCGTTCACGATATTGGCGAAGGCGATCATGTTCTCGAACATGCGCGATGGCGCGCCGCGCAGGCGGAAGCCATAGGTGTGCACCACGGTCTCGTTGGCCGAGATCGGATGCACCACGCGCAGCTGCTGGAACTGGCTCATGAACGACAGGTTCGGATAGACATTGCTGTTCCAGCGGCGCACCTCGAGGATCTGCTTGGTGCGCGCCGGGCCCTTCCTCGCCTCCATGGCGGCGACGTAGTCGCGAAAGGCCGGGTCGTTCATGGCGGCGACGAGCTTGGCGTCATCGTGATAGTCGCCGAGAAAACTGTGGCCGTTCGGATAGGTCCAGATGCCGACATTGGCCTCCCAGAACGAATACGGCGCGCCGTTCTGGCGCATCTGGCGGAGCGCGATCTCGCCCGAGCCGTCCGTGTGCGTGTCATCCTTCTGCTTTTGCGCCGCCACGATCGATGACTCGTGCGTGAACAGCGGATGCGCGGCGTCGCACAGGTTCTCCAGGTAGAGCTTCCAGTTGCCGTCGTAGCGGTGCTTGAACGTGCCGCCCGCGACCTCGAGCTCGCCGTCCGGCGCGCGGTCGACCATGTCGTCGAACGAGGTCGTCATGTGGCCGAGGAATTCTTCGAGGCTCGGGCCGTCGGCCGCGAGGCTGCCGAATACGAAGCCGCGATAGCTCGCGATGCGCGGCACGCGCCGCATGCCGGCCTGCGGGTCCTTGGGGTCGAAGTCGGCCGGGTAGCCGTGCAGCAGCGGCGCGGCCTTGATGCGGCCGTCGAGGTGATAGGTCCAGCCGTGGTAGCAGCAGCGATACTCCTCGCTGTTCCCGCCGTCGGAGGCGACCACCATGGCGCCGCGGTGGGCGCACTGGTTGTGGATGAGCCGGATCGCGCCGTCCACGTCGCGCGCGAGCAGCAGCGGCTTGCGGCCGATGCGGGTCGCGACGAAGTCGCCCGGGTTCTTGATCTGGCTTTCGTGGCCCACATAGATCCACGCCGCGCCAAAGATGCGCGCGAGCTCGAGCTCGAAGATGACGGGATCGGTGTAGAGCCGCCGATGCACCCGCCCGGGCTGGACGAAGGACCGGATCTGGTCGGCTGACAGGCTCATCGCGCCACTCCGCGGGAGAATGACGCGATGTTATCAAATTCGTCGCAAGATCGCAGCCCGCATAGGGCGAAGCCGAATGCGGGAACGGCGGTCCCTACAAGGCCCTCAATTCTGGAACCACGGCGTGAACAGCGGCGCCAGCGCGGTCGCGATCATGCCAAAGATAATCACATAAGCGCAGGTCGCGCCGACCAGTTCCAGCATGCCGCTAATCGGCCTCTCGTGACGCACATGCATGTTCGCCACCTTCGTCCGGAACAACCGGAATCTAACAGAGGCGTTCCACCGCGTCCCGTTAAATGCGCATTAAAGCCAGCCCCGCCGGCCCTACTCGGCGGCCTTCAGGTGCTGGTCGCGCCGCTTGTACAGATCCTCGTCCGCATAGCCCATTGTGTCGGGCCGGCCGCGGCCGAGCATGATCTGCACGTAGACGGGCGCAAGGCTCTCGTTGTGATAGCCGTGGATGACGCCGGCCGGGCAGCAGATGCACTCCCAGGGGCCGAGCCGCGTGGTCAGCCGCTTGCCGGCTTCGTCCTCGATGAACACGTCGAGAAATCCCTGCAGCACGAAGAAGCACTCTTCCACCTCGTGGGTGTGCGCCGCATTGCCCTGGCCGGGCTCCACGTAGACGATCGACAGCGTGAAGTTGCCGGGCGGGATGATGGACGGATCATCATGCTTGCCCGAGCCGCCGGCGCCGATGAAGCGGTGCTGGGCGCGCTTGTAGCCCTCAGTCTTGGCGTCCTCGAAGGCCGCCCAGTCCGGCTTCTTGTCGCGGAAGCGGCCGACATAGCGCTTCAGGATATCCTCGAGCGGCATGCCGACAAGCTCGGGCGGCCGCTGGTGACGTGCAACGCTCATGCGAACTCTCCTCTGCCGGGTTCGATTTCCCGCTTCAAATTACGCGCTCATTGACCATCCGGTCAATCATTCGGCCGCCTGCTTGCCGGCATTGATCAGCTCCCACACACGCGGCGGCGACAGCGGCAGCTCGCGCGGCTCGACGCCGAAATCGGCGAGCGCGTTGGCGACCGCATTGGCCATGACGCCGCCCGCCGCGATCATGCCGCCCTCGCCCGCGCCCTTGGCGCCGAGCGGGTTGATCGGCGAGGGCTTGTCGTCGGTCGCGATGCTGCGCAGGTTGGGAAAGTCGCTCGCGGTCGGCAGCAGGTAGTCCATCAGCGAGCCGGTCAGGAGCTGGCCGTGCTCGTCGTAGACGAGGTGCTCGAGGAAGGCGCCGCCCAGGCCCTGCACCAGCGAGCCGATCACCTGGCCCTTCAGCGTGAGCGGATTGATGATGCGCCCCACGTCCTCGACCGCCACGTAGTCGAGGATCTCGACCCGCCCGGTCTTGGCGTCGACCGCCACATGCGCCGCATGCGCGCCATACGTATAGGTGTGCTTCTTGTTGAGGAACGCGCCCTCGGCCGCGACGCCGGCGAAATCCGTGAGCGCAAGCAAGCGGCCGTCCGGGCCGCTCACCTCGTCGTCGCCGATCCTGACCGCTTCCGCCGCGCAGCCGAGTCGCGTCGCGGCCTCGGCGCGCAGCGCGGCGCGGAATCTCTTCCACCGCGTCGAGCAGGGCCGAGCCGCCCATCACGACCGAACGCGAATGGTAGGCGCCGTAGCCGTCGCTCACATAAGCCGTCGAGCCATGCAGCACCTCGCGGATGCGCTCGAGCGGGACCTCGAGCGCATCGGCCGCGATCTGGGCAAAGACCGTCTCGACCCCCTGCCCGACCGCCGAGGAGCCCAGCGACACCGTGTAGCTCGCGTCGTCGTTGAGCGCGACCTTGGCGCTTTCCTTCGGCCCGGCGGCGCCGCCCTCGATGAAGCAGCCGAGCGCGAGGCCGTGGTAGCGGCCGTCGATCAGCCGACCCTGCAGCGCCTGCTTGGCGCCCCAGCCGATCTCGGCGAGGCAGCGGTCCAGCGTTGCCGCGTAGTCGCCGCTGTCGAGCTCGTCCTTGCTCTCGAACGGCGTGATGGTGGCGAGCCGGTAGGGCATCTCGGCGTCGGCGACGAGGTTGCGCCGGCGAAACTCGACGCGGTCGATGCCGAGGTCTTTAGCGACGATGTCGAGCAGGCGCTCACGGAAGAAATCGGCCTCGAACCGGCCCGGCCCGCGATAGGTGCCGACCGGCGTCTTGTTGGTCATGAACAGGGTCGACTCGATGTCGATGTTCTCGATGCGGTACGGCCCCGACATGAACTGCGCCACATTGCGCGCGCCGACCGCGCCGTTGGTGCGCATGTAGGCGCCCATGTCGACATAGGTATGGCCGCGCAGACCGAGGATTTTTCCGTCGCGCATGCACGCGATCTCGATGTCGGCCTCGGCCTCGCGCGCGTGGTTCATCGCCATCAGGTTCTCGCGGCGGTCCTCGATCCATTTGACCGGGCGCCCGACTTGGCGGGCCGCGAACGGGATCAAGAAATCCTCCGGATAGAATTCGCCGCGCGCGCCGAAACCACCGCCAACGTCGTTCTCGACCACGTCGATCGCGGCTTCCGGCAGGCCGATCTGCCCCGCCAGGATGCGGCGATTGAAGAACGGCACTTTGGCGGCGCCGAACACGCGCAGGATTTGCGCCGCCGCATCCCATTCGGCCAGCACGCCGCGCGGCTCCATGGTCAGGCCGTAGTGGCGCTGCACTTTCAGCCGCTCGCGCCGCCGATAGGGAGCGTCCTTGAAGGCGGCCGCGGCGTCACCGCGCTCGGCGCGGAAGGTGAGCGCGAGATTTGTCCCCGCCGCCTCGAACAGCACGCTGGCGTTCCTGCCCGCGCCGGCGCGATCGATCACGGCCGGCAGCGGATCGATCTCGACCGCGATCGCCTCGAGCGCATCCTCGCCGATCGCGGCGCTGGCGGCCAGCACGACCGCCAGCGGCTCGCCCACATAGCGCACCTTGTCGACGGCGAGCACCGGCTGCCAGAACGGCTTGAACTCGGGCAACGGCTGCAGCCGCATCGGAATGAGCGGCGGGCCGCCAAGCATGTCCTGCGCGGTGATCACGGCGCGCACGCCCGCAATGCCCAGCGCCGCCGACGTATCGATCGACCTGATGCGGCCATGCGCGACCGGGCTGCGCAGGATGACCGCCCACAGCAGCCCGTCCGGCGCGAGGTCGTCGACATACTGCCCGCGCCCGCGCACGAAGCGCAGGTCCTCGCGCCGCTCGACCGGCGCGCCGATGTAGGTGTTCCTCATCGCGGCTCGCTCTGCGCGTCTCTGGGCGGCTTGCGATAGGCGCTGCGCGCGTCGAGCACGGCCTCGACGATCGAGATGTAGCCGGTGCAGCGGCAGAGGTTGCCGGACAGCACCTCGCGCACGCGGTCGGCGTCGCAGTCGGGCTCCTCGGTCAGCAGCGCATGCGCGGTGGTGATCATGCCGGGCGTGCAGAAGCCGCATTGCAGCGCGTGATGCTTGCGGAACGATTGCTGCAGCGGCGTCAGCGCGTCGTCGTTCGACAGGCCCTCGATCGTGGTGACGCTGCGGCCCTCGGCCTGCACGGCGAGCATCAGGCAGGCGCGCACTGCCTCGCCGTCGACGAGCACCGTGCAGGCGCCGCACACGCCATGCTCGCAACCGAGATGGGTGCCGGTGAGGCGCAGCACCTGGCGCAGGCAGTCCGCCAGCGTCATGCGCGGCTCGACCGTCACGCTCACCGACTTGCCGTTGACCTCGAATGTCGTCGCCATGCCGGCCTCGCCTAAGTCGCCGCCGCGAGCAGCGCGCGCTCGACCATGGTGCCGACGAGCGAGCGCCGGTAGACCGCGCTCGCGTGGATGTCTTCCTGCGGCGTGACGGCGGCCGATGTCGCCGCCGCCGCCCGCGCGATCGTGTCGGCATCGATCGACGCGCCGTTGAGCACGGCCTCGGCGGCGGCGATCCGCAGCGGCCGGTCGCCGACGCCGATCACGCCCACATGCGCGTTCGCGGCACGTGCCGCCGCGTCGTGATGGTAGAAGACTGCGGCCGCCGCGATGGCGAAATCGCCGCGCCGCAGGGCGAACTCCTCGAAGCCGAAGCGGCGCCCGGCCGGCCACGCCGGCAAGCGGACCTCGGTGATGATCTCGTCGGGTGTGAGCGCGGTCGTCAGCGCGCTGATGAAGAACTCGGCCGCCGGAATCACGCGCGTGCCCGCCTTGCCGGTCACCGCGATCTCGGCGTCGCACGTGACCGCGATGCCGGGCATCTCGGCCGCCGGGTCGGCATGCGCGAGGCTGCCGCCGACGGTGCCGCGGTTGCGGATCTGGTAGTGCGCCACATGCCGCACGGCGGCGACCAGCAGCGGATGTGCGCGCGCGAGCCGCGCGTCGTCGAGAATGTCGCGCCAGCGCACCAGCGCGCCGAGCCGCACGCCGGTGTCGTCAAGCTTGATCTCATTCAGTCCGGGCAACTTCCGCAGGTCAACCAGCAGGGCCGGCGCGGCGATGCGAAACGCCAGCATCGGCACCAGCGACTGGCCGCCCGCGATCGCCTTCGCGTCGCCATCATGGGCGGCGAGCAGGGTCACCGCCTCGGCCAGCGTCGTCGGGCACGCGTAGTCGAAGGCAGGGAGCTTCATGAGGAAGTGTCGAACCAGTGCGATCGTGCGGTTTGGTAGCATCGTATTGACCATTCAGTCAATTATGGGCACCCTTGACTCCTTCTCGTCATGGCCGGGCTTGTCCCGGCCATCCACGCCTTTCTGCGCAGCCAAGACCTGGATGCCCGCATGCGCGGGCATGACGCTGCAAGTTGGAAGATGCCCATGTCCCTGCCGCTCAGCCTCTCGGTCTGCGACTACGACCGCACGCGCGCGATCTTCGACGGCCGCGCGCCGATCGAGGGCTGCGAGGTGACCGCCGTCAATCTCGAGCCCGAGGAATTGTTCCACCGCGCCTTCAAGTTCGCCGAGTTCGACGTGAGCGAAATCTCGATGAGCAGCTACACGATGACGACTGCGCGCGGCGATGCGCACTACGTCGCGGTCCCGGCCTTCGTGTCGCGGCTGTTTCGCCACAGCAGCCTCTACGTCCGCACCGACCGCGGCATCAGGGAGCCGCAGGATCTCAAGGGCAAGACCGTCGGCTTGCCCGAATACCAGATGACCGCCAACGTCTGGGTGCGCGGCATCCTGCAGGACGAGTACGGCGTGAAGCCCGCCGACATCAAATGGCGGCGCGGCGGGCTGGAGGAGGCCGGACGCGAGGAACGCGCCAAGATCAAGCTGCCGCCGGAGATCGAACTGGTCCAGGTGCCGGACGATCGCACGCTGTCGCGCATGCTCGCCGCGGGCGAGATTGACGGCCTCGTGTCGGCGCGCGCGCCGAGCTGCTTCCTTGCCGGCGCGCCCCATGTCGGCCGGCTGTTTCCCAATTATCCCGAGGCGGAGGCCGCCTACTTCAAGAAGACCGGCATCTTCCCGATCATGCACGCGGTCGGCATCCGCCGCTCGCTGGTCGAGAAGCATCCCTGGCTCGCCGTGAGCGTCTACAAGGCCTTCGTCAAGGCGAAGCAGATCGCCATGGCCGAGCTCGGCCAGATCGGCCACCTCGCGGTGTCGCTGCCGTGGCCGGTTGCCGCCTACACCCACGCCCGCGCGGCGCTGGGCCCCGACTACTGGAGCTACGGCGCGCACGAGAATCGCCATGTGCTGGAGACGCTCGCACGCTACTCGTTCGAGCAGGGCCTGTCGGTCCGCCGCCTGCCGTTCGAGGAGATGTTCGCGCCCTCGATTTACGATTTGACGAAGATTTAACTCTGGCGGGCCGGCCCGCGCCCGCGCATTTCAATCGCTTGCGGGCAGCTAACAGCAAATAACCCCTGCGTTGCGGCGGGTTTACTTTCATTCGCCCGCGCGGTCGACGCATATGGCGGCACGAGGCTCGCGGCGGCTGCGCCCCGCAACGGAGGGGCCATGGACTGCGCCGAAAAAGTCCCCGCATGAGCCGCGACACCAAGGACGGCGGCCACAAAGGCGGGCGCAACGAAGAGCCGCCTACCTCCGGAAGCGAGAAGCCCGGCCCCAAGCGCGGCGGCGCGCAGGACTATCTCGCGGACTTCGCGCGCGGCCAACTCGACAACGACGCCACGGTCGAGGCCTTCGCGCGCGCCGGCCTGCGCGAGGAGGTCGTCGCCTCCCTCGCCCTGCTGTGCCAGACATCGAACGGGGTGGTGGAGCGGCTCCTGTCCCAGCCCGGCCGCGAGACGGTTCATGTGCTGGCGCGGGCCGCGGGCCTCAGCTGGCCTGCCGCCAAGGCGATCCTGGAAATGCGCGCCGGACGCGATGGCCTCGCGCCGCATGAGCTCGAGCGCAGCCGCGTGCGCTTCGAGCGCCTCACCCCGGAAGCCGCGCGGCGCTTTCTGCAGTTCTTCCGCCACCGCCCCGGCGGGAGCCGTGACGGCACGCGTCGGCGAATTCTTATCGGCGTCTACGTCACCCGATTGATCATCGCCCACACGCGCGCCGGCGTGAGCGGCAGCTCGCGCGGCGTCGCGCCGAGCGGCTTGAGCGCCGCCGCGACCGCATTGGCGATCACGCCGCCGACCGGGATGATGCCGCCCTCGCCCGCCCCCTTGGCGCCGAGCGGATTGTGCGGCGCCGGCTTCTCCTCCAGCGCGACCGCGTGGATGCGGGGGAAATCGCTCGCCGTCGGCATCACGTAGTCGGCGAGCGTGCCGGCGAGCATCTGTCCCTGATCGTCGTAGACGAGGTGCTCCATCAGGGCGCCGCCGAGCCCCTGCACGATCGCGCCGACGCACTGGCCGTGCAGCGTCTGCGGATTGATGATGCGCCCCACGTCCTCGACCGCCACATAGTCCAGCACCTCGACCGCGCCGGTCTTGGCATCGACCGCCACGTGCGCGGCGTGGGCGCCGTAGCTGTAGGTGCGCTTGTTGCTGGCGAAGGTCCCATCGGCCGCGAGGCCGTCGGCGGCGAGGTCGCGCCACACGAGCGACCGTCCGTCGGGCGCGCGCGCGGCCGCATGGTCGAGCCGCACGTCGCTTTCGGCGCAGCCGAGGCGCCGCGCCGCCGCGGCGCGAATCGCGGCCTTGAGCTTCTCGACGGCATCGACCACGGCCGAGCCGCCCATCACCACCGAGCGCGAGCTGTAGGAGCCGAAACCTTCGGCGAGGTGATCGGTCGAGCCGTGCCGCACCGCCGCGATCGCGTCCATCGGCAGGTCGAGCGCATCGGCGGCGATCTGCGCGAACACGGTCTCGACCCCCTGCCCGACCGAGGACGAGCCGACATGCACCGTGACGCGGCCGTCCGCCTCGAGCACGATCCGCGCGTTCTCGCGCGGGCCGGAGGCGCCGCCCTCGATGTAGCAGCCGACCGCGCTGCCGCGGTAACGGCCGTCGACGAGCTGGCCGTCGAGCGCTGCCTTGCCGGCCCAGTCGAATTCGCGCAGGCAGCGCGCGAGCGTCGCCGCATAGTCGCCGCTGTCGGTCTCGGTCTCGATGTGCAGCGGCTCGACGGTGGCGAGCCGGTACGGCATCGCGCTTTCGGGGATCAGGTTGCGGCGGCGCAGCTCGACCCGGTCGATCTTGAGGTCATCCGCGACGAGGTCGATCAGCCGCTCGCGAAAAAAATCCGCTTCGAAACGACCGGGCCCCCGATAGGTTCCGACCGGCGTCTTGTTGGTGAGCACGAGCGACACCTCGATGCGGATGTTGGGCACCGCATAGGGGCCGGACAGCACCTGCGCGACATTGCGCGAGGGCGTCGCGCCGCCGGTGCGCACATAGGCGCCGATGTCGCAGAAAGCCTCACCGCGCAGCGCCAGGAATTTTCCGTCGCAATCGCACGCGATCGCGAGCTCGATCTCGACATCGCGCGCATGATTGCAGGCGAGCAGGTTCTCGCGCCGGTCCTCGTTCCATTGCACCGGCTGGCCGAGCTGGCGCGCCGCAAACGGGACGAGAAAATCCTCCGGATAGAGCTCGCCGCGCGCGCCGAACCCGCCGCCCACGTCGTTTTCGACCATGCGGATTGCGCTCTCGGGCATGCCGAACATCGCGGCGAGCATGCGCCGGTTGGGAAAAGCGATCTTGGCGGCGCCGAACACCGTGAGGTGCGAGCGCGCCGCATCCCACTGCGCCGCGAGCCCGCGCGGCTCCATCGGCACCGCCGTGAAGCGCTGCACCTTGAAGCGCTCGCGGCGCACGTAGGGCGCGGCACGAAAGGCCGCGTCGGCGTCGCCCTTGAGCGCCGTCAGCGTGCCGGCGATGTTGCTGTGCGCCTCGAACAGCCGCACCGCGTCGGCGCGTGAGGTTGCCCGATCCGCGACCGGCGCCAGTGGCTCGATGTCGACGCCGATCGCCTCCAACGCATCCTCGGCCAGCGCGACACTGTCGGCAACGACGATCGCCAGCGGCTCGCCGACATAGCGCACCTTGTCGTGCGCGATCACCGGCTGCTGATAGGGCTTGAACCCGGGCAGCACGTCGAGCCGCTGTGGGATGAGCGGCACCGCGCCGATATCGGCGGCGGTGAGCACCGCACGCACGCCCGGCAATGTGCGGGCCGCGACTGCATCGATCGCGCGGATGCGGCCGTGCGCCATCGGACTGCGCAGCACCGCGGCATGCAGCATGCCGTCGAGCGCGAGGTCGCCGACATATTGGCCGCGCCCGCGCAGGAAGCGCAGGTCCTCGACGCGCGGGACCGGGCTGCCGATCAGCCGGTTGGTGGCGCGCGGCTGCTCCATCGTTCAGCGCCGGGCCACAGCAGCCCGTCGCGCGGCTGCGCCGGCCTCGCTCTGGCAATAGGTGAGGATCATGTCGGTGATGTGCGCGAGCCAGGCCTTGCGCCGTTCCTTCGTGGCGAAGTCGATGCCGAAGGCGGCGTTGAGCGTGTGCTGGTTCGACAGGTAGTGATAGGCGAGCGAGGAGAGCGAGAGATAGAGCGTCACCGGGTCGATGTCGCGGCGAAAGATGCCCTGCGCGGCGCCGCGGCGCAGCACCTCGCGGATGGTGTCGACGAGCGGATCGTAGAGTTCGCGGATGCGCTTCGAGCGCCGCGCGTGGCGGCCCTTGTGCAGGTTCTCGTCGTTGAGCAGCGCGATCGCCTCGCCGTGCTCCTCGAGCGCCGAGAAGGTGTGCGCCACGAGCTGGCGCATGGCCTCGGCCGGATCGCTGCCGCGGACCGCGAAATCGCGCTGGCGCGCCCGCAGGGTCTCGTACATGCGCTCCAGCACCGCGATGAACAGGCCCTCCTTGCTGCCGAAGTAGTGGTAGAGCATGTTCTTGGCGAGCCCGCAGCGCCGCGCGATGGCGTCGACGCGGGCGCCCGCAAAGCCGCGCGCCGCGAACTCGGCGGTGGCGCGCGCGAGGATCTTTTCGCGCGTCTTGAGCGGATCGGAGCCGGTCTTGCGCATGGTTTGCTGCTCTGCGCCCTACTGGATGCGTACGCCCGCCGCCGCGACCACCTTCGCCCATTTGCCGCGCTCGGTCTTGGCATAGGCCGCGAACGCGTCGGGCGTCATCGGCACGGGCTCGCCGCCCACATTGGCGAGCGTCGTCATGACCTGCGGTTCGCCGAGGATGCGCTTCACCTCGGCGGCGATCTTGTCGACGATCGGCCGCGGCGTGCCGGCCGGCGCATACAGGCCCTGCCAGCCGGTCGCTTCATAACCTGGCACGGTCTCCGCGATGGTCGGCAGATCGGGCGCGGCGGCGACCCGCTGCGGCGTCGACACCGCAAGCGCGCGCGCCTGCCCGCCCTCGGCGAGCGGCCAGATCGAGGTCATCGAGTCGATCGCGAGCTGGATATTGCCGCCGATCATGCTGTTCATCTCGTCGGCGGTCGAGCGGAACGGCACATGTGTCATGTGCGTGCCGGTGGCGAGCTGGAACATCACGGCCGCGAGATGCGACGAGGTGCCGTTGCCGGAGGAGCCGAAGCTCACCTTTCCGTCGTTCGCCTTGAGCCAGGCGATCAGCTCCGGCACGGACTTCGCCGGCACGTCGTTGTTCACCGTGAGCAGGTTGGGCAACCGCACCAGCAACGAGATCGGCACGAAATCCTTCTCAACGTCGAACGGCAGATGCGCATAGAGCGACGGATTGATCGCATGCGTGCTGACGGTGCCGATCAGCAGCGTGTAACCGTCCCCCGCCGCCTTGGCGACCACGCCCGCGCCGATGCTGCCGCCGGCGCCGCCGCGATTCTGCACCACGAAGGGCGCCTTGAAGGCCTGCTGGAGATGCTGCGCGATCAGCCGGCCGATCAAATCGGCCGAGCCGCCGGCCGCGAACGGGACCACGATGGTGACGGCTCGCTGCGGCCAGGCGTCGGCGGCGCAAACTCGGCGCGTCGCGAGTCCGGCAAGCGCCGCCGCCCCAACGATAAATTCGCGCCGTTTCAGCATGTCCGGGTCTGCTTTGGTATTGACCGGATGGTCAATACACCAAGCAGGGACATTTGTCGCCCGCCGTCCGATGTTGTTGTGCCGCGCCGTGCCGTCGTCGCCGAGCGGAACGCCCGCCGCCTTCACTTCTTCTCCGCGACCCCGAGCCGCCGCGCCATCTCGGCGATCTGCGCGCGCTGCGCGGCGATCGACTTCGCAAAATCGTCCGGGCTGCCGATGTTCATGAGCTGGCCCGTCGTGGCGAGCCGCTCGGCGATGATCTTGTCGGCGACCGCGCGCACGTCCTCGGCGATACGCTGGCGCAGCTCCAGCGGCATGTCGGCGGGGCCGAACAGGCCGACGAGGCCGTCGACCGTGAGGCCCGGAAAGCCCGCCTGCGCGACCGTCGGAATGTCGGGAAAGGCCGGCGTGCGCTCCGTGTTGGTCACCGCCAGCATGCGGATCTTGCCGGACAAGATCTGCGGCCGCGCGATCGCGAGCGCCGAACTCGTAGACCTGCACGCGCCCCTCGGCGAGGTCGTTCGCGGCCTCGACCGGGTTGCGGTACGGCACCTTCTTGATGTCGAGCCCCTCGCCCTTGAGGAAGCCCTCGAACAGGAAATCGAGCGCGCCGGTGACGCCCGCCCAGTTGAGCTTGCCGGGCTCCTTACGGACGAGCTCGAACAGCTGCTTGAGCGACGTGATGTTGAGCGATACCGGCACCGAGATGCCGACCACCGTGTTGGAGACGCGCACGATCGGATTGAGGTCCTTCGGCTTGTACGGCAGGTTCTCGTAGAGGAACGGATGCGCCGTGAACGAGGAGGTCGGCGAGCTCAGCAGCACATGGTCGTCATGCGCCTTGACGAAGGCCGCGATCGCGACGATGCCGTCGCCGCCCGGGCGGTTCTCGACGATGACGGACTGTCCCCAGCGCTGGCTCAGCCGGTCGGCCAGCAGGCGCGAGCCGATGTCGACGCCGGAGCCGGCGCCGAGCGGGACGATGAGCTTGACGGTGCGCTGCGGCCATTTCGGCGTCTGCGCCGCCGCCGGCAGCGCCGCCAGCGCGCACGCAACGAGCATGCCGGCCACCGCGAACAAGGCGCGCTGGATGTTACGCATGAGGTCCTCCCGCTTGCGAATGTGCGTTTGTGCGAGCCCGTCACAGGCCGTCGGGCCGCAAGCTGCAAGAAATTTGGCGATACGACAATCGAAAAAAGGTCGCGCCTGCGGCGGGCCGACGGGCGGCAGGCCGGTCCGGCCACGCTCCGATCAGCGCGGCGCCCGATCGCCCCCGCCCCGCCGCACGATCAGCGCGTCGACCACCGACACGCCGCGCGCGTGCACCAGCACCGGATTGAGATCGATCTCGGCGATCGCGTCGGCATGATCGTGGGCGAAGCGTCCAAGATTGACCATCAGGCCGGCGAGCGCCTCAACGTCGGCGGCCGGCTCGCCGCGGAAGGCATTGAACACGCGCGCCCCCTTGAGGCGGGCGATCAGCCGACGTGCCTGATCGAGATTGAGCGGCACCGGCGCGAACGCCGTGTCGTCGAGCGCCTCGACGAAGATGCCGCCGAGGCCGACCATCAGCAGCGGCCCCCACTGCGGGTCACGGGTCACGCCCAGGATCACCTCGCGGCCGGGCGGCGCCATCGGCTGCACCAGCACGCCGAGGATGCGCGCATTCGGCGAATGCTGTAACGCGGCGGCGAGCACGCGCGCGTAGCCGGCGCGCACATCGGCAGGCGTCGCGAGACCGAGCAGCACGGCGCCGGCCTCGGTCTTGTGCGGGATGTCGGGCGACTGCACCTTGAGTGCGACCGGAACGCCGAGCACATTTGCTGCCGCCTCGGCTTCATCCGCCGAGCGGGCGAGCTTGCCGGCGCCGCCGTCGCCGATGCCATAGCCGGCGAGCACGCGCCGCGCCTCCCACTCGCACAGAACCGCGTCGGCCGCCTGCAGCGCCGTCGCGGCCGCGGCGCGCACCGATGGCGCGGTCGGACGGAAGTCGGCAGCGCCGAGCCAGCGCTCGCGCGCCGCCCGGTAGTCCGCCATCGCGGCAAACGCGCGGGCGCAGTTCTGCACGTTGGTGAACAACGGGAAGCCGGCTTCGCTGAGGATCTCGGCATTGCGCTCAGCCGGCAGCGTGTAGCTCCACATCAGCACCGGCTTGGTGGCCTCGCGCGAGAATTTGTCCAGGCGCTCGCGATCACCCTCGATGAAGCGCGAGGCCTTCGCGGTGATCACCATGATGACGCCGTCGATCTCGGGCGAGCCCGCGAGCAGGCGGGCGAACTCGGCATAGCCGACGCGAAAGACGCCCTGCGCCGTGACGTCGACCGGGTTCTGCGAGGTGCCGTAGGACGGCAGATGCACGTCGATCGCGGCGCGCGTCGCCGCATCGAGCGGCGGCACGCCAAGGCCCGCGGCCGCGCAGGCGTCGGCCACCCAGACGCCGCCGCCCCCCGACGACGTGCAGATGCCGACCCGCTTGCCGGCGGGCAGCCGCCGCGCACAGGCCGTGAACGTCATCGCGAGGTCGACCATGTCGTCGAGGTCGCGCCCCTCGATCACGCCGTAACGCTCGAACACCGCGCGATAGGCCGCGGCCGAACCCGCGAGCGCTCCGGTGTGCGAGGCCGCCGCGCGGCTCCCCGCCTCCGACTGGCCGATCTTGCCGACGATCAGCGGCTTGCCGGCGCGCAGCGCCTTGTCGGCGACGCGGCGGAATTTTTCCGCCGACTTGAGACCCTCGATTAATAGCAGGAAGACATCGGTCTTGCCCTCGTCGAGCAGGTGGTCGACCACGTCGCACACATCGAGGCAGGCCTCGTTGCCGGTCGTCACGATGTAGCGGAAGCTCAAGTCCTTCGGCCGGCCGCGGTCGAAGAACGCGAAGCCCATCCCGCCGCTTTGCGCGACCACCGCGACCTCGCCGCGCCCCTCCCCCGGCGGCCGCAGCGGCCGCGCGCTCGCCTCGACGGCCGGGCTGAAGGTCGCGCACAGCGATGCCGCGAGATTGGCAAAACCTTCCGCATTCGGGCCGACCACCGTCATGTCGTGGCGTTGCGCGATCGCGACGATCTCGTCCTGTAGGCGCGCGCCCGCCCCACCCGGCTCCTCGGCAAAACCCGAGCTCAGGATCACGGCCGCCGTGATGCCGGCCTTGCCGCAGCGATCGAGCTCCTCCGGCACGAAGCGCGCCGGAATGATCAGCAGCGCGAGGTCGACTGGCTCCGGCAGGTCCGCGATCGACGCATAAGCCTTGAGCCCCTGCACCTCCGTGGCGCTGCGGCTCACCGGATAATTCGTCCGGCGAACGGATGCCCCTTGAGGATTTCCAGAATGCGCCCGCGCAGCCCTTGCGTGTCGGACGACGCGCCGATCAGCGCGATCGACTGCGGCCAGAGCAGCTTGTTCAGGTCGGGCACGGGATTCACCGGGTCATTGCGAGCGAAGCGAAGCAATCTCGCGCCGCATCACGTGCGGATCGAGGTTGCTTCGGCGCGCTGCGCGCGCCTCGCAATGACGGGAGCCTCATCGCAACCCCAGCTCGCGCGCGATGATGCCGCGCAGGATCTCGGTCGTACCGCCCTGGATCGTCAGCTTGGCCGCGACCTTGGTCGCGAAGGCGAGCTGCTCCTCGAGCGTCGCGCGGTTTCCCGCCTCCGGCGCGAGGAACGCCGCAAGCTCGCGCACCCGCGCGGGCAGCTTCTGCTCCCATGCGGTGCCGAGGTCCTTCACCAGCGAGGCTTCCGCCACCGGCTCCTTGCCGGCCTGCAGCATGCCGGCGACCGACACCGACATGCGGCGCAGCGTGTGCGCCTGCGCGACCAGGCGGCCGAGCCCCTCGGCGCTGCGCGTGTCGGGCGCCTCGCCCAGCGCGCGGATCAGCTCGATCAGCACATAGAACGTCTCGAGGAAGCGCTCGGGCCCGCTGCGCTCATAGGCGAGCTCGCTCGTCGCCTGCTTCCAGGCGCCGTCGATCTCGCCAAGCGCGAAGTCGTCCGGCACGAATGCGTCGTCGAACACCACCTCGTTGAAATCGTGCTGGCCGGTCATTTGAATGATCGGGTTGATCGTGATGCCCGGCACTTTCATGTCGACCAGGAACTGGGTGAGCCCGTGGCGGCGGTTCTCCTTGGTCGGCGGCGAGGTGCGAAACAGGCCCAGCATGTAGTCGGCGATATGCGCGTTGCTGGTCCAGATCTTGGTGCCATTGATGCGCCAGCCGCCGTCGGCCTTGCTGGCCTTGGTCTTGGCGGCGAACAGGTCGGAGCCCGAGCCCGGCTCGCTCATGCCGATGACGAAGCACAGCTCGCCGCGGCAGATGCGCGGCAGCACGTCCATCTTGACGTGCTCGGGCGCGTATTTGAGCAGGATCGGCCCGCTCTGCCGGTCGGCGACGAAATGCAGCCGCACCGGCGCATTGGCGATGCGGAATTCCTCCGTGACGACATAGCGCTCGAGGAAGCTGCGCTCATGGCCACCATATTTCTTGGGCCACGTCATGCCGATCCAGCCCTTGGCGCCGACGCGCTGGCTGAACGCGCGATCCTGCGAGTTGCCGTGGCCCGGCCGGTCCGGATCGAAGGTGCCGGCCGCGATCTCGGCGGCAAGGAACGCACGCACCTCCGCGCGCAAGGCCTGGCATTCGGGCGGCAGCCGGATCGGATCGAAACGAAGCTCGCTCGCCATGGACGACCTCAACGGGATGCCAGCAGCGGCCAGAACGCATCGGCGCCGCGCGCCGCCACGCGGTTGCCGAGCTCGACCGCCCAGTGGCTTTCATTGCCGAAATCGTCGCGCCAGCCGAGCGCGCGCAAGGTGAAGCGATGCAGCACGTGCTCGCGCGTGAAGCCGATCGCGCCATGCACCTGATGCGCGATGGCGGCGCCCTCCTGCGCGGCCTCGGCCGAGCGGATCTTTGCCGACGCGGCTTCGAGGAAGATCGCGTCGTCGAATATTTCGGCGCTCGCGATCGCGTCGGCCGCCGAGCCCGCCGCCGTCATGGCGGCCGCGGCCTCGCCGGCGAGCCGCGCCAGGTTGTGCTGCACGGCCTGGAATTTGCCGATCGGCCGCTCGAAGGCGACGCGCTCTTCGGCATAGCGCAGCGACAGCGCCAGCATGGTCTCGAGCGCGCCCGCGGTCTCGACGCTGCGCACCACCGCGCCCATCAGCATCAGCGCGGCCTGGTCGACGCCGGCCCGCGCCGGCGCGACGCGCAGCGGCGCGGCGCGATCGAACGTAACGGTATCGCTCGCATCGCCCGCGAGGCTCTCGCCGCGCTCGATGCGTACGGCCGCACGCTCGACGAGCGCGATCTGCGGTCCGGCCGCGCCGCGCGCCAGCACCGCGAGATGCGTCGCCTCGGAGGCGAACGGCACGCCGCGGGCGCGGCCGCTCAAGGTGCCGTCGGGCGCGAGCGTGATTCGGTCGCCGGGCCGCGCCGGCGCGACCGTCATCCTCCCGTCGGGCCCGGACGGGACTGACATGTCGGCACGCGACAGCAACCATCCGGCGAGCATGGTTTCGGCGAGCGGCACCGGTGCGGCAAATCGACCCGCGACGGTGATAATCTCGAAGCCTTCCGCGAGGCTTGCGCCCGCGCCGCCGTACGCTTCCGGGACCCAGGCGAGCGTGAGGCCTGACTCCGTCAGCGTCCGCCAGAGCATGCCCTTCCACGCGTCGTCCGTGGCCCGATTGACGGTCTGCGGATCGGCCAAATCCGCAAAAATCCGCGCCGCCGTCTCGCCGACAATGCTCCCGGCCACGTTCGTCCCTGTGTCTGTCGCGCGGCCCGGTATCGCACGCCGCGTTGCTGCGCCATGGTGCTGCGACAGCGGAACATTGGCAAGCATGGTTGATCGGGGAAAACGCCCCGGGTAGAGCATGTTCCGGCGAAGTGGGCGCCGGTTCGCCGACAAGAATATGCTCCAAGCAAAGAAGGCTGGAGCATCTTCCGATTCCGAAGAAACGGAATATGCTTTAGCGTGCGCCCGACGAACAAGAAACGCGGTGCGCGAGCCGCCAAGGCCATCACGGAGGAAAACATGCGGTCGAAGGATTTCGGGTGCGGCCTGGTGGCCCTGCTCGGCGTGACGCTCGTTGCGGCGTCGGCTGCCGCACAGACGGCACCCAAATCGGGCGGCATCCTGCGCATCTATCACCGCGAGACGCCGGGCGGCATCTCGATCCACGAGGAGGCGACCTTCTCGACCAATGTGCCGATGATGGGCGTGTTCAACAACCTCGTCGTCTACGACCAGCACAAAGACCAGAACAGCATGGACACCATCGTGCCGGAGCTCGCGACCAGCTGGTCGTGGAGCGCCGACAAGATGGCGCTGACCTTCAAGCTGCGCGAAGGCGTGAAGTGGCACGACGGCAAGCCGTTCACGGCGAAAGACGTCAAGTGCACCTGGGACATGCTGCGCGGCGTCTCCGAGCAGAAATTCCGCAAGAACCCGCGCAAGGACTGGTACGCGAACGTCACCGAGATCTCGGTCAACGGCGACTACGAGGCGACCTTCCACCTCAAGCGGCCGCAGCCGTCATTGCTCGCGATGCTCGCGTCGGGCTATTCGCCGGTCTATCCGTGCCACGTGACGCCGGCGCAGATGCGCGTGCATCCGATCGGCACCGGCCCCTTCCGGTTCGTCGAGATGAAGCAGAACGAGTTGATCAAGCTCGTGAAGAACCCCGACTACTGGAAGAAGGGCCTGCCCTATCTCGACGGCATCGAATATCCGATCATTCCCAACCGTTCGACCGCCGTGCTCGCCTTCGTCACCGGCAGGGTCGACATGACGTTCCCGACCGCAACCACGGTCGCGCTCGAGAAAGACATCAAGGCGCAGGACCCGAGGGCGATCTGCGAGCTCAAGCCCACCAATGTGAGCACCAACCTGATCGTCAATCGCGACTTGCCGCCGTTCAACAATGCGGATCTGCGCACCGCGATGGCGCTCGCGCTCGACCGGTCGGCTTTCGTCAAGACGCTGTTCGAGGGCCAGGCCGACATCGGCGGCTCGCTGCTGCCGCCGCCCGCCGGCGTGTGGGGGCTGCCGCCCGACATGCTCAAGACCATCCCGGGCTACGATCCCGACGTGAAGAAGAGCCGCGACGCGGCGCGCGCGATCATGCGCAAGCTCGGCTACGGGCCGGACAAGCCGCTCAAGATCAAGGTGTCGACCCGCAACCTCGGCGACTACCGCGATCCCGCCGTGATCCTGATCGACCAGCTCAAGGACATCTATATCGATGCCGAGCTCGACGTGGTCGAGACCGGCGTGTGGTTCGCCAAGGTCGCGCGCGGCGACTACACGGTCGGCCTCAACCTCACCGGCAACGGCATCGACGACCCCGACCAGGCGTTTTACGAGAACTACGCCTGCGGCTCGGAGCGCAACTACACGCATTACTGCAACAAGGACCTGCAGAAGCTGTTCGACCAGCAATCGCAGGAGACCGATCTGGCGAAGCGCAAGCAGCTCGTGTGGGAGATCGACAAGAAGATCCAGGAGGACGTGGCGCGGCCGATCCTGCTCTACTCGCACATGGCGACCTGCTGGAAGCCCTACGTGAAGAACATGACCATCATGATCAACAGCTCCTACAACGGCTTCCGCTACGAGGACGTGTGGCTGGACAAATAAGATCGCCGAGCCAGCGACGACGTTCGCTCCGCCCTCATCCTGAGGAGCGCTCGCGCACTGGCGCGAGCGCGTCTCGAAGGACGAGGGCGGCCGAGGCGGCCGCCCCATGGTTCGAGACGCGTCGCTGCGCGACGCTCCTCACCATGAGGCGGAGCTTGCGCACCGCGTGAGGAGCCGTTCGTGGCCACCTACATCACCCGTCGCCTGCTCCTGCTGCTGCTCACGCTGTTCGGCATCTCGGTGCTGATCTTCGTGCTGCTCCGCCTCGTGCCCGGCAACATCGCCGACATCCTGTTCTCCGCCGCCGGCATGATCGATCCCGCCGACAAGGCCGCGCTGGAGCACGACCTCGGGCTCGACCAGCCGATCGTGACGCAGTACCTGCATTGGATCGGCGGCCTCATGCACGGCGACCTCGGCTATTCCTACATCTCTGAGAAGCCCGCGCTCGAAGAGATCCTGCCGCGCATCCCGATCACCGCCAAGCTCGCCGGCCTCGCGATCACCTTCGCGGTGCTGCTCGGCGTGCCGCTCGGCGTGATGAGCGCCGTGAAGCAGAACACCCCGCTCGACTACCTGCTGCGCATCGTCAGCCTCAGCGGCCTGTCGATGCCGGCGTTCTGGCTCGGCCTGCTGATCCTGATGGCGTTCGCGGCGTGGTTCGGCCAGATCCCGATCTATACCGAGCCGCCGAAGACGTTTCTCGAGACCGTGCAGCTCTTCGCCGTGCCGGCCGCCGCCGTCGGCTTCCGCAGCTCGGCGCTGATCATGCGCCTCACCCGCTCGTCGATGCTCGAGGTGCTGCGCCAGGATTACATCCGCACCGCGCGCGCCAAGGGCGCGACCGAGCGCTCGGTGAACTATCATCACGCGCTGCGCAACGCGATCCTGCCGGTCGTCACCCTGATCGGCGTCGAGGCCGGCTTCCTGATGGGCGGCCTGATCGTCACCGAGACGGTGTTCAACATCCCGGGCGTCGCCCGCTTCCTGGTGGAAGCGATCAAGTGGCGCGACTACCCGATCGTGCAGAACCTGGTGATGTTCGTCGCCTTCGTGGCGCTGAGCATCAACTTCATCATCGACCTGCTCTATGCGGTGCTCGACCCGAGGATCAAGTATGCTTAGGAAAATGTCATTGCGAGGAGCGCGCCGATCTCGGGTTTACCCGAGATCGGCAAATATAGATGCGCAAGTCGGGCAAGCCCGACTTGCGCGCGCGACGAAGCAATCTCGATCCGCCAGCGCATGCGCCCGCGGGTCGAGATTGCTTCGTCGCTTCGCTCCTCGCAATGACGGCTGTGAAACTGGCCCATGACAACCCTCGACGACAGCGAGATCATCGCGACGGCGGCGGTGCCGGCCGAAAGCCTGTGGCGGCACCTGCGCTATCATATCGCGCGCCATCCGCTCGGCGTCGTCGGCGCCGTGATCATGGCGGTGTTCGCGTTCGCGGCCGTCTTCGCCGACCTGCTCACGGGCTACGATCCGACCAGCACCAATGCGGCGCTCTCGCTCGCCCACCCGGGCGCCGCGCACATCCTCGGCGCCGATTTCCTCGGCCGCGACGTCTACAGCCGCATCGTCTACGGCGCGCGCATCTCGCTCGCGGTCGGCCTCGGCTCGGCGCTCCTCGGCTGCGCGATCGGCACCGCGCTCGGCCTCGCCTCCGGCTTTCTCGGCGGCTGGGTCGACCTCGTGATCCAGCGCCTGGTCGAGATCATGCAGGCGCTGCCGGTGCTCATCCTCGCGCTCATCATGGCGGCCGCGCTCGGGGCGTCGCTGGAGAACACCATCCTCGCCATCTCGATCCCGCTGGTGCCCTACTCGGCCCGCGTCATCCGCTCGAACACGCTGGCGCTGCGCGAGATGCCGTATGTGGAGGCGGCGCGCGCCGTCGGCATGAGCGAGCTGCGCATCGCGCTGCGCCACGTGCTGCCCAATACGCTCGCGCCGCTGATCGTCCTCGCCACCGCCCAGCTCGGCTCGGCGATCCTGACCGAATCCTCCCTGTCGTTCCTCGGCCTCGGCATTCCCGAGCCGCATCCGTCCTGGGGCCGCATGCTGTCGGAATCGGCCGCCGAATACGTGCGCACCGCGCCCTGGCTGGTGATCTTCCCGGGCATCGCCATCAGCCTCGCCGTGTTCGGCACCAACCTGCTCGGCGATGCGCTGCGCGACATTCTCGATCCGCGCCTGCGCCACTGACCGTATGATGGCGGAATGAGCGTCACCACCACCGATCAAGGCGCGGCTCGGCCGGCCGAACGCGCGAGCACCACACCCCTGCTCGCCGTCGACGGCCTGAAAACGCACTTCTTCACCCGCCGCGGCGTCGTCAAGGCCGTCGACGGCGTCTCATTCTCCCTGGCCGCCGGCGAGACGCTGGCGATCGTCGGCGAGTTCGGCTGCGGCAAGAGCGTGACGGCGCTCTCGCTGATGCGGCTCGTGCCCGATCCGCCCGGCCGCATCGTCGCCGGCAGCGTCAAGCTCGGCGACGTTGACCTGCTCGCGCTCGACGAGGAGACGATGCGCGACGTGCGCGGCAAGGACGTCGCGATGATCTTCCAGGAGCCGATGACGTTGCTCAACCCGGTGCTGACGATCGGCAGCCAGATCGCCGAGATCCTGCTGCTGCACGAGCGGCTCAGCCGCCGCGCGGCCTGGGACAAGGCGGTCGAGATGCTGCGCCTCGTGCGCATCCCCGAGCCCGAGGAGCGCGCCAAGGCCTATCCGCACCAGCTCTCGGGTGGCATGCGCCAGCGCGCCATGATCGCCATGGCGCTCGCCTGTCATCCCAAAGTGCTGATCGCCGACGAGCCGACCACCGCCCTCGACGTCACCATCCAGGCGCAGGTGCTGGCCATCATCCTCGACCTGCAGCGCGAGCTCGGCACCGCCGTGATCCTGATCACGCACGATCTCGGCGTCGTCGCCGAGACGGCGCAGCGCGTGATCGTCATGTATGCGGGCCGCAAGGTCGAGGAAGCCTCGGTCGACGACCTGTTCGCCCGTCCGCAGCATCCCTATACGCACGGGCTGATGGCCTCGATCCCGCGCCTTGCCGCCATGCTCGGCACCGGCGAAAGCGCGCCCGAGCGATTGCAGGAAATTCCCGGCATGGTGCCGGCGCTCTCCGACCTGCCGCCCGGCTGCGCCTTCGCGCCGCGCTGCGCCTATGCGCAGGACCGCTGCCTTCAGGCCTATCCGGACTACGAGGAGAAGCAGCCGGGACACTGGGCCGCGTGCTGGCGCTCGCAGGAAGTTTTCGGAGCGCGCGATGGCTGACACCGCGGTCGCGACCGCCCCGACGACCGGCACTGCCGCGCCGGTGCTGGAGGTGCGCGACCTGAAGAAGCATTTTGCGGTCCGCCACGGCTTTTTCGGCCGCGCCGGCGGCCAGGTTTTTGCGGTCGACGGCGTCTCGTTCGCGATCGCGCCGCGCGAGACGCTCGGCCTCGTCGGCGAGTCGGGCTGCGGCAAGTCCACGGTCGGCCGCACCGTGCTGCGCCTGATCGAGCCGACCGCCGGCAGCATCCGGCTCGACGGGCGCGACATCACGCATCTGTCGAAAGCGGATCTGCGTCCCTACCGGTCGCAGATGCAGATCATCTTCCAGGATCCGTTCTCCTCGCTCGACCCGCGCATGTCGGCAGGCGACATCGTCGCCGAGCCGCTGCGCGTGCACGGGATCGCGACGGGCCGCGCGCTGCAGGCACAGGTCGCCGCCCTGTTCGACCGCGTCGGCCTGCGCCGCGCCCAGATGGAAAGCTTCCCGCACCAGTTCTCCGGCGGCCAGCGCCAGCGCATCGGCATCGCGCGCGCGCTCGCGCTGCGGCCCAAGCTGATCGTCGCCGACGAGCCGGTGTCGGCGCTCGACGTATCGATCCAGGCGCAGGTGCTCAACCTGATGATGGATTTGCAGCGCGAGATGGGCCTCGCCTACCTGTTCGTCTCGCACAATCTCGCGGTGGTGGAACACATAAGTCACCGCATCGCCGTGATGTATCTCGGCCGCATCGTCGAATACACCGACAAGAAGACGCTGTTCGCCCGGCCGCTGCATCCCTACACGGAGTCGCTGCTCGCCGCCGTCCCGGTGCCCGACCCGCGCATCAAGCGGCAGAAACGCCTGCTGCAGGGCGACGTGCCGAGCCCGATCAATCCGCCGTCAGGCTGCCATTTCCACACCCGCTGCCCCTACGCGGTCGAGCGCTGCAAGGTCGAGGACCCGGCGCTGCGCGAGGTCAAGCCGGGGCAGTTCGTGGCGTGTCACTTGCGGTAAGCGTCATTGCGAGGTGCGCAGCACGCCGAAGCAATCCCGATCGGCATTCACACGACGACAACCAGACTGCTGTAGCGCCCAAGCGATTGATCCGTGGTCAGCAGGTGCAAGGGCTCGGATACGGCCTGAGCAAGCAGCAGGCGATCAAATGGGTCGCGATGGTACGGAGCAATGTCGTAAGCCCTGATTGCGTGGCTCCAGGTCAGCCCCAGGGGCATCGCATGCGATGCGGTGAGGCTGGATTCAAGTTCGCTCATTGACAGCCTGAGCTTGGTCGCCGAGACCTTCATGCCGATTTCCCAGAGCGACACCGAGCTCACGTAGACCGCACCGGCTTTGGCGATCAGCTGTCGAGCGGCCGCCGGCAGCTTCGGCGCGTCGAGAGCTGCCCAGATCACGATCTGGGTGTCGAGCAGCAACATCATTTGCCCGGCGCGTCGAGCGGGCCGGCGTGGAACGTGGCGACGATGTCGTCCGGCAGCGGCGCTTCGATCGCGTCGGTCAGTGCCTGTTCGTCTCGCCGGCTCAGCAGGCCCTTCAAGGTGCCAAAGACGAATTTCTCCGCCGCCGCATCGAGCGGGACGATCCTGGCGACAGGCGTGCCCGCCTTCGCGATCACGAAGCGCCTCCCGCGTGCAGCTTCATCGACAAGCTGCGAGAACAATGCTTTGGCTTCTCCAACGTTGAGCGCGCGCGGCAGCACCTTCCGGCGATTCTTCGACGGCGAGCTCTTGCGTCCAGAACGAACTTTGAGCGGCCTCATGGCCTTGACTCCTTTTGGTCAAGGTACATATGAGGCGGTTGGGCAAGGTGAGTCAAGTTCGACCTCATTGGGCACTCCGATGCTTGTCACCCGTTTGCTTCAATGACAGAGGTCACGCCTAAGAGCTCGGCCGCGGGGGCTACACCTGCCGCGTCATTGCGAGCGAAGCGAAGCAATCTCGACCCGCGCACGCATGCGTCTGCCGACCGAGATTGCTTCGTCGCGCTACGCGCTCCTCGCAATGACGGAGGGAGCCTCTTGCCGCCAGCCAAGAGTGACCCCTCATGGTGAGGAGCGCGGACGCAGTCCGCGCGTCTCGAACCATGGGCCGCGAACTCCATGGCACCGCGTGCACGCGCGGCCCATCCTTCGAGACGCACTCGCACTTCGTGCGAGCGCTCCTCAGGATGAGGATTCGGTTGTTGCGGCGACTACTTCGCCACCAGCCCGATCGCCTCGACCATCTTGCCCCACTTGGTGATCTCGCTGCGGAAGTAGGCTTCGCTGCCGGCGAGGTCGCGCACGCGCGTCTGCATGCTGAAGGTCGCGAGCTTCGCCTTGGTCGCGGGTTCTTGCACGATCTCGTTGATCAGCCCGTTGAGCTTGGCCGCAATCGCATCGTCGAGCTTGGCGGGCGCGAACACGCCGACCCAGGTCTCGGCGACGAAGCCCTTGTAGCCGCCTTCGCCGTAGGTCGGCATGTTGGGATATCCGGCCACCCGCGCCTCGCTCGCGACCGCGAGCCCGCGCAGCACGCCCGACGCGAGCTGCGGCGCAAAACCCGGCAAGGTGCCGACCAGCACCTCGACGTGCCCGCCGAGCGCGGCGTTGAGCGCCGGCGCGCCGCCCTGGAACGGCACGTGCACGGGCTTGATCTTGGCGAGCATCTTGAAGAAATAGGCGGCGGCGACGTGCGAGGACGTGCCGATGCCCGGGCTCGCATAGTCGAACGGCTTGGTGCGCGCCGTCTGCACCAGATCGCCGAGGTTTTTTGCCGGATCGTTCGGCAGCACCGAGAGCGTCTCGGGCGCCCCCGCCGGCAGCGCGACCGCGCGCAGATCGGCGGCCGAGAAGCTCTTGTTCTTGTAGTAGGTCTCGTTGACCGCGATGCTCGCGGTCGTCGCCAGCAGCGTATAGCCGTCGGCCGTCGCATGGGCGACGTTCGCGGCGCCGATATTGCCGCCGGCGCCGCCGCGATTTTCGATCACCACGGGCTGGCCGAGCTTGGCGCCGAGGCGGTCGCCGACGATGCGGGCGAAGCTGTCCGCATAGCCGCCGGCCGGAAACGGGACGACGATCGTGATGGTGCGGCTCGGATAGGCCTGCGCCGCCGCCGGCTGCGCCATCGCGGTGGCCAGCGCCAACGCTGCGATCGCCTGCCAGAGTCTTGCCCGCATCGGATGTCCCCGCGCCCGCGTGTCATTGCGAGGCGCGACCTTTGCAGCCGGCGCGGAATTTGGCAACCGATCCGCCGCGCGGTGCGACAAGCTGCTGCGGGCGAGCGGCGAGGCGATCAGTAATAACTTTCGACCTCGGTCGGCGGCAGCGGGCCGGCCTTGCGCATGAGCTCCATCGGCTCGACCGAGTTGCCGGCCGCAGCCGCGGCGTGCTTGGCGTCCGACGACGTGAGCTGCCGGGCCGCGATGGCAAGCGTCGCGATCGCGAGGATCAGCACGACCTTGATGACCTTCGACATGGATATCTCCTGCGTTTGCGCGACGAGGATTCGTTCGATCACCCCGTCACGGCGCGGTTCCGCCGCAGGTTCCGTTGCGAGTTCGGTGCGATGGACGCCGCGTACCCCTGATGGTCCACGCGACAGGTGATTTGGTTCAAAGCGCGCGGCGCGTGTGCTCAAATTTCCGCAAGGCGCGGTAGCATCCTGACGGCGCGCGCGCGGCCGCTCGGTTTCGCTGCGGCGTCGTGAGGCGCGCGCTTGCTGGCATCGCGATGAAAAAACGCCGCGCGGCGTGCTGGTCGCGCGGCCACCCCGTTGCGTGTCGCGGCAGGTTCCGCGCGTTTACTCGCTCGGCGTCGCCGCCTGGAACAGCTTCACGAACTTCTGCAGCTCGTCGAGCTCGACATCCGACACCGCCCAGTACGACACGCCGCCCGCCGTCCAGCCGACCACGTGGTAGCCGTCGCCCGCGCGCGCGGGCAGCGGCATGCCGCCGCCCTGCATCTCGGTCACGCTGATCAGGTGCTTGCGGAAGCGGTAGACCAGCGACGGCACCGGCGTCCTGGCGATCACGTCGATGCGCCCGCCGACCAGCGGGAAGCCCTCGCCCGCAAGGTCGATCACCCGCGGCGAAACCGGGATGCGGCCGTTGAACCACGGCTTGACGGTGTGCGTGTCGGCGGAAGCGACATCGAACGGCTGCGCCGCCATCAAGGCGCGGATGTGATTGCCGACCACCTCGTCGGCGATGAGCCCGCCGCGCCCGGGCGCGAGCAGCGACCAGGTCGCGCCGACCGAGATCGCGGCGGCGAGCACCACCGAGGCCGCGAGCGCCATCCAGGTCGGGCGCGCCGCGGGCCGGCGCATGCCGACTGCGCGCTCGACCTTCGCGCGCAGCGCCGGCGGCGCCATCACGGGGCCCTTGAGCCGGCCCATCGCGCGCTTCAGCGCGAGAATGCGGTCGCGCTCGGCGGCGAGCCGCAGGTCCTGCGCGAAGCGCCGCTCGAGCGCGAGCGCATTGGCGGGGTCAAGCTCACCGTCGCAATAGGCGTGCACGAGCAGGAACGGATCGTCCGATGCCGGCGCCATTATTTCTCGTCCTTTCCCAGTTGCACCATCAGCCGGCGGCGTGCGCGCGCGAGGCGCGACATGACGGTGCCGATCGGCACGCCGGTGACCTCCGCGATGGCACGGTAGTCGAGGCCCTCGACCTCGCGCAGCACGAGGGTCTCGCGGAATTCGATCGGCAGTTCGGCGATCGCCGCCTCGAGCCGGCCCAGGTCGGCGCGCTCGATCAGGGCCGCCTCAGGCGAGGCCGGCGCGCTCGCCCACTCGACGCTCGTGTCGGCGGCACCCTCGACCTCCTCGACGCTGTCGACCGCGACCATCTTCGGGTCGCGGTGGCGCTTGAGCCACGTGTAGGCGGTGTTGCGAACGATGCTCAAGACCCAGCCCCGTGCATTGATGTCGCCGAAGCCGGCGATGCCGCGAAAGGCGCGCAGGCAGGCCTCCTGCACGATGTCCTCGGCATCGCTGTCGTTGCGTGCGAGCCAGCGCGCGAGCGCATAGGCGTCGCCGAGATGCGGCAGCACCACGTTGGCAAAGCGTGTCCTTTCATCAGTCATCGCGCCTCCACGCGGCGCGAAGCCGTGCTGAGATGAATGACTGGAGGAGGATCACGTTTATTCCCGCTCGCGGTAATTTGGTAGGGTGGGCAAAGGAGGCCTCCATGGCAGTGTAATGCACTGACTCGATCCGCCGTGCCCACGCCGACACGCCGATGACGGGCGCGTGGGCACGGCGATCGAGGCCCGTGCCAAATGGCCGCCCCCTCGGCCGCCTTTGACCCTACGTCGCGGCGAGCACAGCTTCGAGAATCTTGCGCGCCACGAGGAGGTCGTCGAGCGTCGCCCGCAGGCGCTTGCGGTCCTCGGCGCTCAGGCGCGGCGGCGGCGGCGCGGCCGGCTGTGCGGGTGGCGCGGCGAGCCGCACGTGCGGGGCCGGCTCGCCGGATTCGGCGGCAGCCTCCTCGCCGTCATCCGCTTCGATCTCTTCCTTGGCGCCCATCGCGGGCCACAGCCCGAACAGGCCGCGCTGGCCGGCGCGCTCCGCCGCCTCGCCGTCGCGCTCGTCGCCGCCGCGGCCGACCGGCGGCTGCGGCGCGCCCTCCTGCCACACCGCCCCGACGAAGCGCGGCCCCTGCTCGCGCAGGATGCGCTGCACGCCGCGGATGGTGTAGCCCTGGCCGTACAGCAGGTGACGGATGCCGCGCAGCAGATCGATGTCGTCGGGGCGATAGTAGCGCCGGCCGCCGCCGCGCTTCATCGGACGAATTTGGGGAAAACGGCTCTCCCAGAAACGCAGCACGTGCTGCGGCACGTCGAGGTCGTCGGCGACCTCGCTGATGGTGCGAAAGGCTTCGGGCGCCTTGTCCACGGGCTGCCTCTCCGGTGCTGTCTACGCGGTGGGCGGGCGCCCTTACTTGTCGGCGCCCTCGGGACCGCCGTTGATCCGCTGCTTGAGGATCGCGGACGGCTTGAACACCATCACGCGACGCGGCGAGATCGGCACCTCGGTGCCGGTTTTCGGATTGCGGCCAATGCGTTGGCCCTTCTTGCGCACCACGAAGGAGCCGAACGAGGAGAGCTTCACGGTCTCGCCCCGTTCGAGGCAATCGGTGATCTCCTTGAGCACGAGTTCAACCAGCGCGGAGGACTCGGTGCGCGACAGGCCGACCTTCTGGTACACCGCCTCGCACAGGTCCGCCCGCGTGACTGTCTTTCCGGTCATCGCCCAGCCCCACTCACGGCAGCGTTCCTTCTTAGATTTCAACGATATGAGCTTGATTACGCTTGGTCAACAGGGGGTTAGACGGTCCACAGGGGATTGCAGGGCGATTGGACGGGGGCGGTAGCGGATGGCGGCCACGACACTCCGGCGTTGCAGGCCGGCCCGCAGGCGGCGTGGCGGCAGACATTCCGGGCCGCCGGTCGCGCATCCGGCAATGAAAAATGTCACGCCTTGTGCGCGCCGCTTTGCGGTGGCAAATGGAACCTGTTAACGCTCACGCGTCGCCGATGTGCTCGCGTTACGGGGACGAATGTGATTGCGCGATTGCGAATAAAATTGCGGTGCGTCGCCAACGCCGTTGCGGCGGTTGCGCTGCTCACCACCCTCACGGCACCGGCACGCGCGGCCGAAGCGCACGTCGAGCGGATCGACCTCGTGGCCGCCGGATTCTACGACGCCGCTGCCGCGCATGTCGTCCGCACCACCGCGGCGCCTGGCGCCGCCGGCGGCAAGAGCAACGATCTCGCCGATGTCGCGCTCATGACCCCGCCGCCGGCCGCAACCGCGCGCGTCGGGATCGGCTTCGGCGTGCGCTTCCGCACATCGGGCGAGCCGCGGGGCGGCCAAGCCACGCTGCGATCGGTGTGGAAGATCCCCGCGCCCGGCATTCACAATCCCGGCAACGACAACACCTATCGCGCGTCGGTGGTCGACTTCACCACCGCGATCGGCAGCGTGCAGTGGCGCGGCTACGGCTTCGACCAGCCCTGGGAGGTCGTGCCCGGCACCTGGACGATCGAGATCTGGCAAGGCGATCGCAAGCTCCTCGAGCACAGCTTCACGATCGGCGCGGAGACGGCGCCGGCCGCGAAGCAATGAGCGAATGGCGAGTAGCGAGTAGCGAGTAAGGCAACACGCTCCAGGTCCCGTTCCCTATTCGCTATTCCCTATTCGCAACCTTCGGCGCGGCGATCCTCCGAAAGACCGTGACGAAGCGCTCGACATCCGCCTCGTCGTTGTAGACGTGCGGGCTGAGGCGCAGGCGGCCGCGCCGCGGCGCGGCGTAGACGCTCTCGGCGGCCAGGCGCGCGACCAGCTGCGGCGGCATGCCGTGCGGAAAACTCAAGCTCAAAACGTGCGGCGCCCGCACGCGTGCATCCGCAATCGTCACGCCGGCATCGCGCAAGCCCGCGGCCAGCCGTGCCGTGAGCATGGCGAGCCGCTCGACGATTACTGCCGAGCCCCAACGCGCCACCATCTCCATGCCGATCGCCGCCATCTCCATGGAGATGAAGTGGTCGCGCTCGCCCATGTCGAAGCGCCGCGCGTCGCCGACATAGTTCGTGTCCGTGAAGTAGACCGCCTGCTCGGCGCGCACCGCGCGCCGGCCGTAGCTCGTCTGCTCGAGCGGAACGCCGCCCTGATGGCGCTTGGCAACATAAAGGAAGGCGCGGCCATAGGGGCCGAGCAGCCACTTGTAGGTCGGGAACGCGACGAAGTCCGGATCGAGCTTTTGCACATCGAGCGCCAGCACGCCGACGCTATGGGTCGCGTCGACCAGCAGCGCTGCCCCGCGCGCGCGCAACGCCGGCGCCACGCGATCAAGGTCGACGAGGCCGCCGTCGCACCAGTGCACCGACGAGATCGACGCCATCGCGATCGGCGCCGCTCCCGGCCGCTCGATCGCCGCCAGCACGGCCGCCGTCCAGTCGCCATCGTCCGCCCGGCGAATGGTCTCGACCGTGAAGCCGCCCTCGCCTGCCCGCGTCATCCATTCCAGCACCGCCGACGAATGATCGTCCTCCAGCACCAGCACGCGCGCGCCGGGGCGCACCGCAAACGATTTTGCGGCCGTCGCGACGCCGTATCCCACGGAAGAGATCAGCGCCACGTCCTGCGGCGCGGCATTGATCAACGCCGCCGCCGCCTTGCGCGTGCGCTCGTATTGCCGTTGCGCGAATTCGTTGTCGATCAGCCACGGCCGTCCCTTGCGCCCGACCGCGGCACGGCCGGCCTCGAGCGTCTGCAGCGGCAGCGGGCTGTACGACGCGGCGCTGAGGTAGCACACGTCGGGCGGAATATCGAAGAGCGCGCGCTGGGAGGGGAGCATTCGGTTCCTCACGCCACACGCAGACGATCACGATCGGAAAATGGATCGATCTCGATCACGATCTTCTTGACGGTGGTGCTCGGAGCCTTGCGACGGCCGACCGTCTTGAGCTTGATGAAGCCGACCGCTTCGAGTTTCGCCAGCGTGCGCGTGAGGTTGGGCTGCGCGCGTCCTGTCATTTGCGCCAGCTCGGCGACCGACTTCGGCTTGCGATCGCGAATTGTTGCGAGCAGTTGCCGATTTTCCCGGGTCAGCAAGCGCACCAGGACTTCGACCGACTCGAACGACGGCATGCCCGCGTCCGGGGGCGCCGGGCGCTCGCCGCGCGCCACGGCGCGCATCCCTTCGCGCAGGGACGCCATGCTCTGAATTTTGAATTCCGTCGCTTTCATCTTTCCGTCTCCTCCAGCTTGACGACGTCCATTCCGATCCCATGCTGGCGCAAGACACGCTCGGCCTCAGCGTGACGATCATAGAGCGGCGAGACCGGCGATGTTTGCACCACTATACGGCATTGCCGTATAGTCACGCAAGAGTTCGCACCGTTGAAACGAGGAAGATCATGAGCAAGCTCGGCAAGCGCCTGAACCAGGTCGCAAAGGAGGCTCGCGCGATCGCGCGCGGCAAGGCCGATCCTTCGACCTACCGCGTGCATGTGCCCGCCGATATTGACGTGAAGGCCATTCGCGCCAGCCTGCGCCTGAGCCAGACCGAATTTGCCCACCGATTTGGGATTCCGCCCGGCACACTTCGCGACTGGGAGCAGCATCGCCGGCATCCGGAGGGACCCGCGCGCGTGCTCCTGGTCGTCATCGACAAAGAGCCCGAAGCGGTCAACCGTGCGTTGCGACCACCGCCGTGACCCTTCGCAACGGGATGCCAAGGCTCTGATTTTGTGTCGCGTTCGGGGAACAGCGGACGTGGCACAATTTTCGGCGCGCAACGATCTGTCGCGATTGACCGAAAAGCGACATCGGTGAGCGATGGGTCAACTCACTGCGTGATATTCGTTTGCTTCGTCACGACAAAGTCAAGCCCTACCCAAAATCCAAAAGCAGTCGACAGGAAGTTGATTGTCAGGGCGGACATGTACGCTCCCGCCGGATGTTCGAAACCGCCTAATACATACGCGATCATTGCTGCGATGCTGACGGAGCCTAGTCCAACCATTGTTGCCAGTACGGACATCGGAGCCTGTTTGACATACACCGCTTTGCGCCGGCGCGGATAAGTCAATAGGATCACCAGCATGGGAAGTCCGAATATCAAAGCGCACGCCTTCCAGATCAATGCCTCGGGTATTTCGTAAAAGCTCAAGAGCACGGGGCTCAGCGCCCCGGCCGTAAAGATGAACAAGTGTCCGACAATCGTTCGAGTGATGAATCTGTCGAGCGCGGACAGTTGTGCCCCGGCACCCTGGCGAATGATAAGCAAAAGTGCTGCGAACCCGGCGAATGTGACCATTAACGTCGCCAGCGCATAAAGATAACTTGCCCCTTTTAATTCCATACATAACTTCCTTGGTGTTCAATCATTATTACGATCCCCGGCTCGACGCAAAGCCTAGACTGCATCTCAGAGGTCTCCGATTGGCACAACTGCGACATCATCGTTGGTGTCATTGTGCAGCGCGAAGGGCGACGGAGGTAGGAGCCTCGCGGCCTTGCCTTTCGCCTACTGCCAGTCGGGCACGGCATCCACTTTCATCGTTTCAAGTTCGGGGAGATCGAACCCGAAATGCTGTGCAATGAGCGTGCGTAGGGCTTTGCGGTCCGCCAAGTGAACTGGTTCGGCGGCGCCGTTGCGGATGATGTGGACGCCCTGGTTCATGATGTTGACGCGACCTTCTTGGGTCACGGCGCTGGCGAGGATGTTGTGGGTGAAGAAGGAAGCCGGGTGGGTCGCCATGTAGTAATTCATCATCTCGAAATCGACGGGGTACTCCTCCTCCATGGTGGAGACCCAGCCTTGGATTTGTTCGCCATCACGGGTGACGTAGAGAATCCAATCGTTGCCTTCGCGGACGAGGCGGTGGGTGGGAGCGCTCGTCGGGACGGGAGTGCCATCAACGGGTATAGGGACGGGGCAAGCGAAGGGGCCGAAGCCAGGGTCGATAAGTAAGTGGCGCCGCCGATTGTGACGGTGACGAACATGTGCTGTCGCACGCTTTCGCGGCGCGGCTCGAAGAGGAGGACGCGGGATGCATGTCTGACGGGGGCGAAGCCGATCGCCTCGAGAGCGGCGTACATGAGACTTGCGTGTTCGAAGCAGTAGCCTCCTCGGCGGGCGGTGACGATCTTGGCTTGCAGTCCTTCCGGGTCGAGCCGGATCGGGCGGCCGAGTAGGACGTCGAAGCTTTCGAAGGGAATGCTCGCGATATGGGCTTGAAGGATGCCAGTGAGGGCGTCGTAGGTCGGAGTGCGGGGGCCGGTGTAATTGATGCGTCCGAGGTAGGCGTCGAGGTCGAGGGGCTTCGCCATCTCGCTATTGCTCCTGGTGTAGCGCGTCCTGTGTGGACTAAGACGTTGCAGCTTTTAGCGATGCAAACTCAATCGACCTTGCCCGCTCGGCAGTTCTCAATGATTTTTATCGTATCGGATGCTTTTGACAAGACCACGTCGGCGGCTCGCTTCGGCCGTTACCAGTCCAATTTGCTGCGCGTGCGTGCGGCAGTTGTTGGCCCGAATGCGACCTCAGCAAATGTCCGCTGTGCGCCGCCTCCGGGGGCAGAGCCGACGTTGGTCGGATGGCGCGGCACCGACGCGGTTGTCCCCGCGGGCGAACGTCGACCAAATCGGGCGTGACAACCGTTTTCGTCCATTCGCATGCCGGTGCCGTGCCACGCGTGTGTCGAGCTCGGCGTCCCACCCGTTCAGCCGCCGCACTGGCCCTCGTAGCCGCCGAAGGCGAGCGCGTACTGCTGACTGAGCTGGTTAAGCACGGCCTGCGCCTGCTGGCGGCCGGCGATGAACTGCTGCGCCAGCTGCTGCAACGTCTGCGCCTGCTGCTGGAGGCCATTCAACTGCGCGAGCAGCGCGGTCTCGTCGTTATGCAGCCGCGAGATCACGTCACCAAGCGACTGCGCGCCGGCGCGCAGCATGCTCGCGATACCGCCTTGTCCCGCGCTGTCCGCGGCGTCGGCAGCCGTGTTCATGTCGTCTTGCGCCTTCTGCGCCCCCTGGATGTCGCCGCCGAGCGTTTGCAGGCTCTGCATGGCGCTGGCGATCTGAGCGTTGAGATCCTTGAGCTGCTGCTCGTACGATGCGATCACGCGATCGAAGTTGGCGATGAAGCCCTGGAGCGTGGTCATCTTGGTCTGCAGGTCGCTCATGTTCTGCTGCACCGACGCGCAGGAGAGGCCCGTCGGCGGGACCGGCGGCGTGACCCCGCCGCCGTTGGGGCCCGTCGGCACGTAGCCGGACGTCCCCTCTGATGGGAACTAGGCCGTGCGTCGGAACGAGGGGCGGAACGTATCGCGTGGGCACACCCGGTCGGACGACCACGGGGAGCGGGCGGCGGACCGGCGCAACGATCCGGACCGGGGCAATGTGGCGGCCGATCGCGAGGCCCGGCCGCGGCGACCATTGTTTCGTCACAACTGCGGCCTCGACCGATGTGGCGGTTGCGAACGCGGCGCCGGCGAGCATCAGCGAAACCGCGATCGGGCATGTACGCTGCATGGCGGTTCTCCTACGGGCAAGCACTTGGTTCTCCCCATGTGTGACCGCAGAAGGCCGCAAGGTTCATCGGGATGCGAGTTCCATTGGCGATTTCCCGCCCGCGTGTGACGCTCCGCAACGCCTCGCGGCGACATTGCAGGCCCGAGCGGTCACTTTCTGCCGCCGCCGACTTCCAACGTGGTACGTTCTTGATGGAAGCAGAACTCATTGTGCTCGCGATGAGCATTTCCGGGTGTGACCCACCAACGGACCTCGGGGGCGGGGCGCAGACCTCAACGCAAGGGAGCGCTATTCGGCTCCGGAGGCGATGAACTCCTTCCTCGCCTGCGGCGACGATAGAAACTGTATGAAGTCGCTGGCCGCCTCAGGCGAAGAAGAGGCTGCAAGTGGAGCAGCCGCGTAGACGAGATAGCTCTGGAATTCGGCGGGCAGAGTACCAATGAGCCGCAAGCGCTTATCCGCCTTGATGAGGGTCACGACCGCAACACCGATGTCGTTGCCCTTGTCCTCAAGCACCCGCTTCACGACCTCCGGGGGGCTCGCGCGCACGACCTTGTCTTTGACGGTGCTCGAAATGCCGAGGCGCTCAAGCACCGTCGCAAAGTAGTTGCCAGCGGCCACATTGCTGAACACTAGGGCATCCGCGTTGAGGAGAGCTTGCTTGAAGGCGGCGACGGTCGAGAACGTCCGGAGATTGCGCGCCTGCTCGCGCGAACAATCCAATTCCGACCTTGGCAATGCTCGGGTGTTGACCTTCCCTGATCTTGCCGGCCACCACGAGATCGTTGACAAAATTGGGTTGGATGATCAGGACATCGCCAGGTTCGCCGTCAGTCACCTTCTTGTGGATCACCGGCGAAAGCCCGAATACGAATTTTACCTGATAGAGCCGGTCTCGGAAATCTGCACAGGGCGATAAGTGGAATTTCTGCCTGACGGCGGGCACGCTGTGTCCCGCGAATCAGGAGGGACCATGAGCAGACGAATCCGCCGGAACCACACACCGGCCTTCAAGGCGAAGGTGGCGCTTGCCGCCGTCAAGGGCGATCGAACGCTGGCGCAGGTCGCCGAGCAGTTCGACGTTCATCCCAATCAGGTCACCGCCTGGAAGGCGCAGCTCGAAGGCGGGGCTGCCGATGTGTTCGGTCCGGGGAGCGGCGGCGCAGCGAGCCCGCCAGCGATCGACGTGAAGGCGCTGCATGCCAAGATCGGCGAGCTGACGCTGGAGAACGATTTTTTAGAGGGCGCGCTCACCAAGGCGGGATTGCTGAGCGCAAAGCGATGATCGACCGTGCACACGATCTGCCGATCACCAAGCAGACGGAGGTTCTGCGCATCAGCCGTGGCAGCGTCTATTATTTGCCACGTCCGGTGTCGGCGAGCGACCTGGAAGTGATGCGGCGCCTCGACCGGCTGCATCTTGAGTTTCCTTTCGCCGGCTCGCGAATGTTGCGAGGCATATTGGCCGCCGAGGGGTGCAAGATCGGCCGTCGGCATGTGAAGACGCTGATGCGGCGGATGGGGATAGAGGCGCTTTATCGCCGACCGCGCACGACCAAGCCGGAGCCCGGCCACAAGATCTACCCGTATCTGCTGCGCGGAATCGAGGTCACGCGACCGAACCAGGTGTGGGCGATGGACATCACCTACATCCCGATGGCGCGTGGCTTCGTCTACCTCGCCGTGGTGCTCGATTGGTTCAGCCGTCGCGTGCTGTCGTGGCGACTGTCGATCACGATGGAGGCGGCATTCTGCATCGAGGCGCTGGAGGACGCCTTGGCGTGTCACGGCAAGCCGGACATCTTCAACACCGATCAAGGCTCGCAGTTCACGGGCGCGGCCTTCACCGGCGCGCTCGCCGACAACGGCATTGCGATCAGCATGGACGGCAAAGGAGCTTGGCGGGACAACGTGTTCGTCGAGCGGCTATGGCGCAGCGTCAAATACGAGGAGGTGTATCTGCGGGCCTACGACAGCGTCGGCGAGGCGCGTTCGTCGCTCGGCCGATATCTCGACTTCTACAACGTCCGGCGACCGCACTCGAGCCTTGACGGCATGACGCCCGATCAAGCCTACTTCACGCCGCTGCCTCTCCGCTTGGCAGCTTAACCCCGGCAGAGGCTCCACTTATCGACGCGGAAAATTTGTTCAGACAACCGGGACCACCTCAGTTCGGACCATCATCGCGGCTGCCATATTGTCGAGTGTCGCGCGGGCGTCGATACGCAGTCGGAAGCAGCTGCGCTGTGGTCAATCGGGACTCGCGCGACTAAATGCATCGGCAGCGCGAAGTGCTGATTAGGTGACTGGACCTCGCTCTTGTCAGGGAGGTTGCCTCAGTTGGCGGCCTCTTCATTTCACGCGCGCGGGAAGCCGTGATTTCGCTTCCTGACCCATTTGCGACACTCGATCGGAGGAGTTGCGCGTTCGCTTTTGCCCGGCGTGGCCGGGTGGTTTGAAGGCCGCTTGTGGATTTTGGGGATAGTTGAAACTCCGCTTCGAGGAAGCGGCTTGAGTTTTCTCCAACTCAGCTATGATAGAATGCTGCCCGCTACTCTGAAGTTGCAATGCCCGAAAGCGGGCAAATCGGGGGGGGTGAAATGAGCCGTTTCGCGCGGTTATTGCAATTTTCACTCATTCTATCATTTGTGATCGTCGCTGCGTCGGCGACAGCTCGCCCCCGCCCCCGCGCTGCCTCGGGCGGGTTTGGGGCGGTTGCCTTAGGAAATGACATCGGATGCGGAGGGTCGATTCACGCCCCCGCGCGTGTTTTCTTGTCTTTGAACGAGCCCTCGCGGGAGGAGGCCGAACGACGGGCTATTACTGGGTGCCAGGGTATGGGGGGCGCGGGGTGCGTGGTTACCCGTACTATTTATCCGCACCAGTGTTACTACATCGCTGTCTCTTCGGTCGCCGATTGCCGCGACGCTTGGTCCTTTGGGGGGGGGCGGCAAGCTCCGCTCGGGCTTTCGCGATATGCAACTCGGCAGCTCATTCCGGGGCGTGCCCCACCCCTGTGGGTGGCTGCAACCACTGACACGGTCTCGGCCACCAGAAACGCCGCCGTTCGCTGTGCGGATATAGCGAAGACGCCCCACCGGACTTAAAGGGTCTTGGTTCCTTTGCGGTCGAGCAGCCGAGACCGCTCCCATTTTCTGGCGGCGGCGTCATGGCGCGAGCCGATGACGGCGCGATGGTCAGTGCAACAGCGGCCACGCGGTGCGTTCTCATGAGAGCCACCACGTCGCAGCCGCGCAGCTTGCTGTCGATGGCTTAGATTGAACATGGCAAGGTCGCGTGTTCGGCGCTGGATCATCAGGTGAGTTCGGATCGACCAGACGTGCTTTGGTCCCAGCGGCGGCTTCACCCAGATCAGCTTGCCCTTGTTCCAGGGCGTGCGGGTTCGAGGGCCGAACGCTGTGGGATTACATCAGTAGTGGCGCGAGCCGAAGATTGCAAAAATGGCTCTACCCCAGAACATGAGACCGACGGTCGCAATAATGAGTCCTATCCCGATCGCCCTTAAAAGCTTCAACATATTCGAAGGCTTCATGCCGTCGAGGCGGCCCGGATATATCTCCTCGAATTCGTCCGGATTCATCTCTCCATGGAACGAAAATATCCCGTAGTTTGGTTCACAATTCTGGCGGGTCGGATGAGACAGAAGATGGACTCTGTACTTCGTCGGGTAGCCGATAAAGTAGTATGCGTACAGCCCAAAAAACTTAGGGCTGAAGTCCTTGTCCTCAACACGCGCTATGATCTCCCCTCCGGTTATGTTGGCCCCCTTGTCCAACTCCGGAGCGACAGTTATGGGCCGCAAGTACTTCTTGAGCAGATCGTGCTTTTGCGGGTCGTCTAACCGCTCAGGCTGCTCCATGGCGATAATCCACTTTCGTTTGTTGGGTTGGGTGGCCTCCGTCGGCATCTCTGCGTTCAGCTCGCCGGTCCGGCTGGGCGGCGCGCCGACTCGTGCGCCTCGACGGCGGCCATGATGTAGCGCATCGAATCGTTGAAGTGGATCGCGCTCAGCGCCTCCGGCGCATGCGGAACTGGCGGGCCTTCCAGGATCATTGGCACGATCTCGGGTCTGTCCTCGAGGGGCTTGCGCCGCGCCAGCGCATATTTGGCCTCGCGCAGGACCCAGTCCGACTTGGCGGCGTGCGACGACCAGAACAATAGAAAGACGTCGCACTTGTCGATCTCCACGTAGAGCCGCTTCTCCCAGCGCTCGCCCGGCTCGAGCGAGAGCAGATCCTGGAAGAAGCCGACGCGCGCCGCCTTGAGCGCGTGCGCGCGCTTGAGCACCTCGGCGCGATCCTCGCTCGCGTAAGAGAGGAACGCATAGCGATAGGGTGCGACCTCGGGCTCGACGATGTCGGTGTCGCCCGCTGTGTCGCCGACCGGAAGCGCGAACTTCAAGGTGCCGACTGGCGCCCCACCGACGAACAATCTTGCCTTCAGATGGAAGGTCCGACGTTCGCTTCCCGCCGGCACGCCGACTAGGAACTGGCAGACGCAAGGCTTGCCGCGCCAGATGACGAATTGCACTGCTTCGTCGACAGTAAGACGCGGCGTCTCCAGCATCACGTCGACGCGTTGCCCTCGTGCGATCTCGCTCGTCAGCGTCGTCAAAGTCCGCTGCGCAGTCGTCGCATCGGCTCTTTGTGCCATCGCAGCGGCCGCGGCCGCGTCGTCGGCAAGATGTAGGAAGACCTGCACCAGGACGTCGCTGCCGGCAGCTGCCGCTTTTGGCGCGTAGATGCTGGCGTCGACCAGGTCGCCTCTTCCTTCCGCGTCACCGCCGCTCGACGGCGCGAGCGGTGGCGGCGGCTGCGCGGCGCCGAACCATTTGGCCGCGCCGGCAAGGAACGCCAGGACGTTTTCGCGCCAATACCAGAGCGCTCCGAGCGCTAGCACGAAAAGCGTGCGCGTGATGAGGACGCGACGCAGCGACGATCGCCGCCAGGGCCGCCGTGCGTCGCGCGTCCGGGGAGAAGCCACCGAAGGCGGGTCCGGAGGACGAGCGGGAGAATAGGACGACGGCGCTGGAGGAGGAGGCGAAGGAGGATATGACGGAGCCCGCGGCGGAGGAGGAGAATAGGACGGAATACGCGATGGAGAATAAGATGGCCGGTAGCCGCCGAGCGGCCGATTGCCCGGAGATTGAGCGCCGCTCCCGATTCGTGTTGGGCGAAAATAGTCTTCGCCCGCAGCCCCGAGGTCTTCCCCGGCTGCGCCGATTTCGCGCGAGCCCGCTCCGATCCTGCCGCCGCCGCTGGGAAATCCCGTTTGAGGGAAGCGCTTGAGCAGGTCCTCCAGATCGGGCCTCCTGCTCGCTTCCTTCGGTGGCTGCTCGCCTGCGAGACTCTTGGCCCACTCCACCCAGTCGCGCTCCGGCGATCCTTTGGATGGAGGCTGCGGGCGCGCAGGACTTGTCTTTATGTCCGGAGGGCTACTTGCCGGAGCGTGCGCCGGCCCTCTGCGCCGGCGCTCGATGAGTTGCGGCATGGCCAGCCCGGTCGGCTCTCGCGGGTCTCCGAGCAATCGCCCGCATGCGCGAACGAGATCGCGAAAGCCGGCGAAGTGACGATCCTCGCCGTTCCAGTCGGTGAGATCGAGATGCGAAAATACGGGGCGGTCGAAAAAGCATGCGACCACCCCGGTGCCGCGCGCGAGATGCTCGGATATTTCCGAATGAATTCGCCGTGATGCGTCCGACAAGATGAACGCCTGCGACCAGATGAAGATGAGGACATCGTCGGGCGCCGGGATTGTCGGCAGGCGGTCGGCAAATATGCCTTCTGCCGCGAGCGCGCGAATGATCGACTGCGCCAGCGGTTCGTCGCCCGGGACCGCCCGTATACGAAGGATCGCCAACCTCTTCCCCCCTTTGGATCGCGCTAAGTGTATCAGAAAATGCCTGCCACGGCATCCGCTATCGGCCGCCGCGCCGCTAATCGAGGTCGCGACGACGAGCGAGCCGGCCCGCCGCTGAACCGCTGAGCCGGCTGCCGAAGAACCATTCCAATTGGAGTTCACCCGCTACCGCTCCCGCGCGAGGCAACCGGCGCGATTGTGCTGCACTGCATGAGTCAGGAGTTGGCCCAACTCGGAATCTCGCCGCGGCGCAGCGAGAGGCCGCCTGTCCGGCGGTGAACTCGCTGCACCGGCATCAGCAGCCTTGATCGGGCTTGCGAGCACGCGCGACAACGGGTCCGCGTTTGAGGACCGACACGAGCTCGGCGAGGTACCATCGGTGGTCGCACTCAACGTCGGTACTGTAGTTGCGGATCGTGACGGATGCCGCGCCGGTCATGCTGGTGTCGCCGTTTGCCCACTTCCTTCTGATGGTCACGAGATAGCGCAGCATTGCGACAGCCCGTTCACGGTTGGAGAAATCGAGCTCGCTCACCGCTTTTTCGTCGACCGGGTGGGGCAGCAATGCGGCCGAGGCGGCATCGGGAAAGAACGTGATTTGCCACGGGAGGTCAGGATTGTCGCGGTAGTGGACGATCCGGAAGTGGCCGGTGATCTGGACGCTTCCGGCAAAGCGCACGATGGTGCCGCCATCCTTGTCAGGCTCGAGTTGCTTGAGCGGCGTCGGCCGCTCGCTGGTGAAACGCTCGGCCGACGAGCACGGCGTCGCGATCCACGCGGCGATGATCAGGAACGTCAGAATGGCTCTCATGGGTACCTCTCGTGGCCACCTCTCATAGTGACCTCTCATAGTGACCTCTCATGGGGACCTCACCTCGATCTCGACCCGAATCTCCTCGCACTTGGGCTGCGACCGGCCACAGCCGACATTGAGCAGCCTCAACCGCAAACTGAGGGTGTGCACCAGGAAGCGCTTCGGACCTTCAAAATCGCTCCTAGGCTACCACGGTTGCGGCGACGATTGTAAGAACAACCCGAACATCTTTCTCGTTGCGGCGGCCGATGGCCGGGTGCCTGCACGACTGACGACGCGTGCGGTCTTGGCAACAAGTGCTGCGCAGGGGATTGCGCAGCGGGCCTCAAGAAATGCTACGCGGTTACGACATGCGATGACGCGAAATAAAGGACGCATGCTCGGAAGTGCCGGGAGCGTATCAGCAGTTCAATACAGCGGCGCTTGCGCCTGGCTTCGTGGGTCCGAGGCGTCGCCAGACGGTCCCCGCCGCCGCCTTCGACCGTTGAAATATTTTGCGATTTGACCCCGGTAAGCGCAGTAGCGGCCAAAACCGCGCTGCGCTTTTGCTCATAAAGCCGAGATGCCTTCTCGATGAAGTTGGCAACCGTCTTCCGGGCCACGGTCAGTCCAGCCCGAAAAATGGTAACCGAGAAAGTCGAAGCCGCGCTCGATCCTTCCGATGAATTTTGCGCGCTGCATAAGTCCGGAGCTGGCCCGAAGCGGCGGACGTTGGTCGGGCAGAGGGTGTCCGCTCTGCCCGGGTACTTCAGACCTCAATCTGTTCCGCTATCGCAAGCGCGTCATCCACCTCGATGCCGAGATATCTGACCGTGCTCTCGATCTTGGTGTGGCCGAGCAGGAGCTGGACGGCTCGCAGGTTGCCGGTGCGCCGGTAGATCAGGGTCGCCTTGGTGCGCCGTAGCGAGTGGGTGCCGAACAGCTTGGCATCGAGCCCGATGCTGGTGACCCATCGAGAGACGAGCCGCGCGTATTGGCGCGTCGTCATGCTCTGCCCGGTCCGGCCGCTGCCCGTGAACAGAAATTCGCCAGGCTTCTTCCCCGTGGCCCGGAGGTAGTCATCGACAGCCTCGCGTGTCTGGTCCGTCAGCTCGAACTTCACCGGCCGTCCCGTCTTCCCCTGGCGAACGGTCGCGCGAGCGATCGTATAGCCGCCGGGCGCTATGTCCTCGACCTTGAGAGCAACCACGTCGCAGCCACGCAGTTTGCTGTCGATGGCCAGGTTGAACATGGCGAGGTCGCGGGTTCGGCGCTCGATCATCAGATGTGTTCTGATCGACCAGACGTGCTTCGGCCGCAGCGGGGGCTTGGCTCCGATCAGCTTGCCCTTGTTCCAGGGCGTGCGGGTCGGGCTCTTCAACAAGCAGGCTTGGATATCTGACATAGACGTACTCCTCGGTTACAGAGGGCGAGGAGCATGTGCGGCCGCACCTACCGAGTGCAGCGGAATCGTGTCGGCTTTCAGAGGGTTGCGGTCATCGGGGGGTCATCCGGGCACCCCGGGTCGGTCGCTCCTGACCCAATGCAGAAGGGTTGCGCACGCCGCCGGGTTTTCGGTCTCGCTTCGGCGGCCGTTGCGACCTCTGGCACGCCCCAATCCGGCTGGGCTAATATCGGGGGAGTTGCCATGGGAGGGGACGATGGGAATTGCACAATGGAATTGGATCGGCGCCGTATGTCTGGTGGTTGTGGCGGCTACTCCGGCCCTCGCGCAAACCAAGCAGCAAACCGAGTGGTGCGTCAACAAAGGCGGAGCCTTCTCGCTTGACGTGCAGCTCAAGGGTTGCACGGCCCTTATCCAAGCAAACGTAAACCCGAATGCCAAACGGATGGCCTGGGCCTTCAATAACCGCGGTAACGCGTACAAGATCAAGGGCGACTACGACCGGGCAATCGCCGACTACAACGAGGCGATCCGCCTTGATCCAAAAATGGCCCAGCTCTACAATAACCGCGGACTCGCGAACGCCGTCTTGAAAAAGGACTACACCCGGTCGCTCCCCGACTTCACGGAGGCAATCCGGCTTGGGTGCCGTCGCGGGAGTGGTTGGAAAATGAAAGCGGCGTAATCTCCAGCTTGGACCAACAAGCGATTCCGGCGTTGAAGCGCCGGCGGAGATCACGCCATGACAAGCGATAGCACGACTCGTTTCCTGCCGCAGTCGGAAATCGAGGCCGACGAGGGGCTTTTCGACAACTGGTTGGATCCGATCGAAGCAGGGCTTCGCGACCGGGTTCGTGAGTTTCTGCAGGGCCTGCTGGAGGAGGAACTCGACGAGGCGCTCGGCCGCTCGCGCTACGGCCGGCATGCGAAGCCGGGCAACGAGCCCGCGGAGGAGCCGCAGCGTATTACCGGTCACCGGCACGGCCACCGGTCGCGCTCGCTGCTCGGCACCTTCGGCAAGGTCGAGATCGCGGTGCCGCGCGCGCGGCTGAGCACACCCGAGGGCAGGACGACCGAGTGGAAGAGCGGGGTGCTGCGAGCCTATCAGCGCCGCACGCTCGCCGCCGACGCGCTGATCGCCGGGGTCTATCTGTCCGGCACCAACACGCGGCGGGTGCGCCGCGCGCTCGGCGCGCTGTTCGCCGGTGAGGTCGGCAAGGACACGGTGAGCCGGGTGTGGCGCAAGGTGAAGAGCGACTGGGACGCCTGGAATGCCCGCCCGCTCGCCGACGAGCCGATCGTGCGGTTGATTCTCGACGGCACGGTTGTGCGGGTGCGGCTCGACCGCAAAGCCACCGCCATCTCGCTGCTTGTCGTCATCGGCGTGCGCGCCGACGGCCAGAAGGTCCTGCTCGCCATCAAGGCCATGGGCAGCGAGAGCGCCGAGGCCTGGCGGACGGTGCTCGACGATCTGATCCGGCGCGGCCTGCGGCGACCCGAGTTCCTCATCGTCGACGGCGCGGGCGGGCTCGAGGCTGCGATCGCCGCCGTGTGGGACGGCGTGCCGGTGCAGCGCTGCACCGTGCACAAGCACAGGAATCTGCTGGCGCATGCACCCGAACGGCTGCGCGATGAGGTCACGGCCGATTACAACGACATGATCTACGCGGCGAGCCGCGAGGAGGTCGCGCGGCGGCGCAAGGCCTTCATCCGCAAGTGGCGTCTCAAGCATCGCGCCGTCGCCGACAGTCTGGAGGAGGCCGGCGAGCAGCTGTTCGCCTTCACGCGGCTGCCGTCCAGCCAGTGGCGCAGCGTGCGCACCACCAATGCGATCGAGCGGCTGCACGAGGAGTTCAAGCGACGGATCAAGACGCAGACGGTGCTGCCGTCAGCCGACACCGCCGCCATGCTGTTCTGGGCACTGCTCGCTTGCGGGCAGATCAGCATGCGCAAGGTCGACGGATGGCAGACGCTCGCCGTCAAGCCGATCGATCAGCCAATCGACCTTGCCGCGTAACGCGCCAAGAAAAGGGGGTACTCACATGCGGCTCACTCGCGAAAAACGCACCAGCGAGCTTCCTATTGGCTCGCCCTCTCAGCGTAACTCGCCGTTTGAATGCAAAATCGCATTCAGATAGCTTCAACACCGCTGGAGAGCGCCGCGCTCAATTCCAACCACTTTCCGGGCGGCACC
>CAVPGG010000166.1:0-6901 GCA_963703755.1 uncultured Pseudomonadota bacterium | reverse complement strand
CGACGAGGCGGCGCGGCTCTGCGTCGAGCCGCTGGTCGCATTGCAGGCCGAATTCCATCCCTATCTCGATCAGACCAAGGTGCGCGACGCGCTGCGCCAGCGCGACATGTTCTTCATCGGCTACTGCCCGCTCGGCCGCGGCCGGCTGGTCAATGACGCGGTGGTCGGCGAGATCGCGCGGCAGAAGGGAAGGAGCGTGGCGCAGATCGCGCTGCGCTGGTCGGTCCAGCAGGGCGTCTCGCCCATCCCGCGCTCGTCGAACCGGCCGCGCATCGCCGAGAACCTTGCGGTGTTCGACTTTACGCTGAGTGACGACGAGATGGCCCGCATCGCCGCGCTCAAGCGGCGCGACGGTCGCATCGCCAACCCGGCCGGCCGCGCGCCGGCGTGGGATTGAGGCATGATCCGTCATTGCGAGCGAAGCGAAGCAATCTCGATCGGCATGTGCATGCCGCGCGAGATTACTTCGGCACGCTGCGCGTGCCTCGCAATGACAGAGCAGGGGGACGGCGTATGGACATCGATCTCGCGGCGCCGGGCCTCGCGCGCATCACCGGCGCCCATCCGCCGCTCGACCAGATCGCGCACGGGCTCTACTTCGGCGAGGGTCCCGTGTGGGATCGGCGCAAGAAGCGTTTCCTGTGGGTCGATATCATCGGCAACACCATCTACGAGTGGACGCCAGGCGTCGGCACCAAGGCGCTGGTGCATCCGTCGAGCCACGCCAACGGCATGACGTTCGACCGCGAGGGGCGGCTCAACATCGCGGGCTGGTCGCAGCGCACGATCTGGCGCATCGAGCACGATGGCGCCTTCACCACCATCGCGGATCGCTACGACGGCAAAAAGTTCAACAGCCCGAACGACATCGTGGTGCGCTCGGACGGCAGCGTGTACTGGACGGACTCGGCGGGTGGCCTCGTGATCCCCGGCATGGTCGGCGAGGACATGCAGCGCCACCTCGACATCCAGGCGGTCTTTCGCCTCACCCCGCAGGGCGAGGTCAGGCTCACGGTCGAGGACACGGTCTATCCCAACGGCCTCTGCTTCTCGCCGGACGAAAAAATCCTCTACGTCAACGACACGCGCATGGCGCACATCCGTGCCTTCGACGTGAACGCTGACGGCAGCGTCGGCAACGGCCGCGAGTTCCACAAGCTGACCGGCACCGAGCCGGGCGTCGCCGACGGCATGAAGTGCAACGTCGAGGGCAACGTCTATTGTACCGGCCCGGGCGGCATCCACGTGATCGACCCGAACGGTCGTCTTGTCGGCCGCCTGCGCGTCGCTGGCCACTGCACCAACCTGGCCTGGGGCGACGATGATTGGCGCTCGCTCTATTACACCACCTATCACGGGGTCCATCGCACGCGCCTGAACATCCCCGGCGTGGCGGTCTGGTAGGAGGGCGCCATGGGTTGGCAATTCGAGCGCGTCGCCGGACCTTACCAGGGGCCGCTCGGCGGCGTGGTACGCGACGGTGACGGCGTGATCTTCAGCGCGATCGACGCGGGGCTGCTGCTGCGCTTCGATCCAAAGACCAAGGCGGCGACCGAGGTCCGCCGCTACACCAACCGCGTCAACGGGCTTGGGCGCGGGCCGAACGGCGAGCTCTACGGCGCGCAGGAGGGCGGGCGGCGGCTGGTCGAGTTCACGCCCGACGGGCGCGTCATGCCGGTCGATGCGCTGCTCGGCGGCGCGTATCACAACCAGCCGAGCGACCTCGTGGTCGACCGCGTGCACCGCATCTATTTCACCGATCCGCGCCATGCCGTCATCCCGTTCGGGCCCGCGATCTTCCCGTTCCTCGATCACTGCTCGGTGCTCCGCCTCGAGCGCAACGATCGCCGCGCCTGGGTGGCGACGCGCGTGACCTACGACACGGTCGCGCCGCGCGCCGTGCTGCTCGCACCCGACGAGAAGACGCTCTACGTCGCGGACGGCGAGCCCAAGGAGGACCAGGCGCGCGAGCTGCGCGCCTATCCGCTGCGCGACGACCTCACGGTCGATCATCCGGTCGTGCTGCACACCTTCGGCGCTGATCACCGCGGCCCGCAGCGCGGCATCGAGGGCATGTGCCGCGACGCGGACGGCAACATTGTCGCGGTCGCGGGCTGGCGGCGCGGCGGCCCCGGGCCGCTCGTCTACGTCTTCTCGCCGCAGGGCGCCGTGATCGCGAGCCATCCGTTTCCGGCCGACATGCCGAACAAATGCTGCTTCGGCGGCGCAGGACTTGATACGCTGTTCGTCACCACGGCGGGCGGAGAGCTCTATTGCGCGACGTAGGGTGGGCAAAATCGCTTGCACCGCTGGCCCGCGTGCGCACGGCGCTTCGGCGATGTTGCCCACGCGGCGCGGTGGTGCGATGCGCCGTGCCCATCCTATTGCTCGCGATCATTTCTTCTGCTCACGCCCAAACCTATCCGTCTCGTCCGATCCGCGTGATCGTCGGGCCGGGTCCCGACATCGTGGCGCGGCTGTTCGCGCCGAAGCTGACCGACGTGCTCGGCCAGCAGGTCGTGGTCGAGCCGCGGCCCGGCGCCGGCGGCGTGATCGCGGCGCAGTTGGTCGCCAATGCGGCGCCCGACGGCTACCTGCTGCTGCAGGCGACAGCGTCCTACACGATCAATACCGCGATGGGCACGCTGCCGCTCGATCTCGCCAAGGATTTCGCGCCGATCGCGCTCGTCAGCACCACGCCGTTCGTGCTCGTGGTCAATCCGTCGGTGCCGGTAAAATCGCTCGGCGAATTGATCGCCTACGCCAAGCTCAATCCGGGTAAGCTCAACTACGCCTCGTCTGGTGTCGGCACGCCGCCGCATCTTGCGGGCGAGCTGTTCAAATCGATGGCGCAGGTCGACATCGTGCACGTGCCGTTCCGCGAGGCGAACGCGGCGCTCAACTCGGTCGTCTCGGGCGCGACCCAGATGATGTTCTCGATCGCCTCGGTCGCGCAGGCGCAAATCGCGGGCGGCACCGTGCGCGGCATCGCGGTGACGTTGCCGCAGGCCTCGCCGCTGGTGCCGGGCCTGCCGTCGGTCGCGGAAGCCGGCCTGCCCGGATTCGCCGTCATCGGTTGGAACGGTTTCGGCGCGCCGAAAGGCACGCCGGACGCAATCGTTGCGAAGCTCAACGCCGCGCTCGCGGCCGGCCTCGATGACGCGGCCCTGCGTCAGCGTCTCGCCGCGGCCGGCTACGAGACGGCAGCGAAGCGGCCGACACGGCGAAATGGCTCGACCTCGTCACTAAGACCAAGATGAAATCGAACTGACGCGATCGGAAGATCACGCCACGAACCGCGGCAGCTTCTGGCGCAGGATTTCGTCGGCCTCCTGCGCGATGCGGGTGACGATGTCGGCGGCCGGCGCGATGTCGTGGATGAGGCCCGCATCCTGGCCCATCGACAGCGGACCCTCGTCGACGTCGCCATCGTTGCGCGCCGCCTGCAGCCGCGCGTAGGCCTCGGCGCGGTGCTGGCGCAGGAGCCATTCGCGACCGGCCCAGCGCTCGATGAACTTGTTGCGCCGCGAGCGCGTCATCGCGCCCGGCCAGACGAGGCCGGCGGCGAGATCGGGAATCTCCGAAAGCTGCGTGTCGTGCCCGTCGCTGTCGACGATCGAGCGCTTGAAGTTGGGATGCAGCGGGGATTCGTCGGTCGCGAGAAAGCGGGTGCCGAGCAGGATGCCTTGCGCGCCGAGCGCGAGCGCCGCCACGAGGCCGCGCCCGTCGGCGAATCCGCCGGCCGCGAGCACCGGCACGGACCCGACCGCATCGACCACCATGGGGATGAGCGGCATGCTCGCCATCCAGCCGACATGGCCGCCGCCCTCGGTGCCCTGGGCGACGATGACGTTGGCGCCCGCCTTGGCGGCGCGCACGGCCTCGGGCACCGCGCCCGCCATGTAGGTGACCTTGCAGCCGGCGTCATGGGCGCGGCCGAAAAACGGGGCGAGATCCTGGTCCGGGCGCGCCCAGGCGAACTGCATCACGGCGGGCCGCAGCGACAGCGCCATGGCGAAGCTGTCCTCGCGCATATCGAACAGCAGGAAGTTGAGGCCGAACGGGCGGTTGGTCTGCGCGCGGATCGAGTCGGTGCGCTCGCGGACCTGGTCGGGCGTCTGGTAGTGGCAACCCAAGGCGCCGAGCCCGCCGGCGCACGACACCGCCGCGACAAGCTCCGGGTTGGTGGCCGAGCCCATGCCGCCGAGGGCGACCGGATGATCGATGTCGAAGAGATCGCAGATCGGCGTTCGAACCATTGCGCGTTCCTTCCACTCTGTGGCTTTGCTCCATCACGGGTGCACTGAACCGCGCCGCGACGGTGGGCGAATTGGATGGCAGTCGGGCGTCGTAGGTTCCCGCTCGGCCGACGCCGGGCTGTCGCTGCGGCCAGAAGCTTGAATTGATCGCCGCGGCCCGTCACTATGGCGACACACCCCTGCCGGGGCCACCCGAATGGTCGTCGCTGAACAACTTGTCACATCGCAGCCGCTGATCGTCGCGCCCCGCATCGCGTCGACGGTTGCGGCGGCGACCCGGCTCTATTTCGTGCTCCTGTCGCTGCTCGGCCTCGCGGCCTTCGTGCTCGGGGTCGAGAACCGCTTCACCGCCGGCGGCCTGTTCGTGCTGCCGCCGCCGGTCGATTGGATCCCGCCGCTCACCGGGCAGGCGTGGAATGAGGCCTTCGCGGTCCACCAGCAGGACCCCGCCTTCGCGGCCTGCGGCGGCACCGAGACGCTGGCGCAATACCGGCTGCTCTACTGGTGGGAATGGCTGCGGCGCGCGAGCCTTTTGGCCTTCATGGCCGCCGCAGCGACCGGGCTCTTTGCCGCGGCGGTATTGGGTCGGTATCGCGTCGCGCTGCCGCGGTTCGTCGGCATCGCGGTGATCGCGGCCGCATGGTGGCCGGTGCGGATCGCGGTCGAGCTCGCGATCGGCGTCGACCCGGTCATCTCGAGCTTCAATGTCGGGCAATATCGCCATGCCGTCGACGTGGCGTTCGCGAGCGCGGCGCTCGCGGCGATCCTGGCATCCGCGATCGTGCCGCCGCGCGCCGGCGCCTTGCGGCGCGCGGCGGGCGCGCGCGGCGACTGGCTGTGGATCGCGATCATCCTGATCGACCTCTGCTTCGGCGCGCTGTTCGCGTCGTGCAATGCGGCGGCGTCCTGGCCGACCTGGCCGGGCTATGGCAACGACATGCTGCCGCCGCTCGCCCAACTCGTCTCCTATTCGCGCTGGTGGCTCAATCTCACCTTCAATCCGTACGGCATCCAGCTCGCGCATCGCGTGGTGTCGACCGCCTTATGGGCGGCCGCGCTGTGGCAGCTCGGCGCGGCGCTCTGGCGCGGCCATCCGGCGACACGCGCGGCGGCGCGTTTCGGTCTCATCAGCCTGCAGGCGGCGAGCGGAATTGCGACGCTTCTGCTCGCCGTCCCGGCCGCGCTCTCGATCGCGCACCAGGTCGGCGGTGTCATTCTGCTCGCCGGCGTGCTCGCCTTCTGGCTTGCCGGCGGCGCGCCCGCGCGGGCGAATAGCTCGCAGGGCGAGCGAAGGCGCGGTCGCGTACTGCGCGAGCTGCGGGGCGGGTTTGAGTCCGCTTAGTGTCTCGCAACCGCCAGGAATCAGACAACTGAGGCGGGCGTAATTGGATTGAATGCAACCATTTTCGGATTCGCGCCGAACGGTTCAGCGCCGGTCCGTCCACGCCGCAAAGCGACATTCTGTGATGGCCAGCACATCGGCCCGGCAGTCCCTTTCCTAGGGTGTGGACATCAAGGGCGATCGGCGCCCTGAAGCAACCCTTAGGAGAGACCCATGTCGACCATGTCCATACGCAAATTGCTGATCCTCACGGCGCTCGCAGCCCTCGCGGCCACTTCGTCGGCGGCGCAGGCGCGGCCGTTCCTCGGCGGCGGCGCGCGGCCCACCGTCCGGGCTTTCAGCTTTCCCAGCCACTCCGGCCAGTACGGAAACGCCACGTTCTTCCGCGCGCCGCCCCGGACGCTCGTGCCCCACAACGGCCAAGTCGGCAACGCGACCTTCCTGGGTGGCGTCAAGCCGCGCACCTTCGCGAGCCACAACGGCCAGTACGGCAACGCGGTGTTCTTCACGCGGAGCTACACGTACCGCAGCCACAACGGTCAGAGCGGCAACGTGACCTTCTTCGGTGCGCCGCCGCGCAGCCTGCCGAGCCACAACGGCCAATACGGCGGCGTGACGTTCCTCGGCGGCGTGCAGCCCTACACCTATCCGGGACACAGCGGCCAGGTCGGCAACGTGACCTACTTCGGCTACCGGCCGGCCGCGACCGTGCCGACGCCGACCGTCGCGACCCCCGGCATCGTGCCGACCTCGACTGCGCCGGTACCGACGACGAGCCCCGCCGTCGTGCGCACGCCTTTCGGCGTCGTCTCGAGTGCCAAGTGCCACTACACGGTCAACGGCCTGATCTGCCACTGACCTCGTGCAAGCCGGATGCAAGCCTCCCGGTGCCGACGAGGGTCGCAAAAGCCGCGCCTTTTGCGACCCTCGGGATGTGCCACGAGGGTCACGCGGGCCGCGGCACCTGCGCGGCGTACCAGTCGTGGATTCGCTGCCCGGTCCAGTGCACCACGTCGTGCCGGTTGATGTAGGCGTAGAGCTCCTCGAAATATTTGATGCGATGCGCCGCGCCCGTCACGTACGGGTGCACGCCGATCGCCAGGATGCGGTTGACTCCGCCGATTCTGCGTAGAGCCGGTCGAAGGCGTCGCGTGTGCGGGTGAGCAGCACCTCGGACTCGTGGTGGTGCGAGACCATCAGCGTGATGTCGTTGATCTCGGCGCTGTAGGGCACCGACAGCACCGGCCCATGCGCGGTCTTGACCCAGAACGGCTGGTCGTCGAGTACCCAGTCGCCGAAC
>CAVPGG010000165.1:0-10111 GCA_963703755.1 uncultured Pseudomonadota bacterium | reverse complement strand
CCGCGCGAGCAGCGCGGCCGCGCCTACGGGTTCACCTCGCTCGGCTGGACCATCGGCGCGGCCACGTGAAGCCGCATTCGGTCGCGAAGTCGTGCGTCTCGTAGGTCTGGCCGCGGCCGGGGCCGAGCCAGCCGGTCGGCTTCCTGCCGGTGAATTGCTCGATGATCTCGATCGACTGCCGCATCACGGCGCGCTGGTCGGCGATCTGCTGGATCGGCATCTGCACGTAGGAATGCGCCATGAACTCCCAGCCGGCGTCGCGCGCCGCGCCGGCGACCTCCGGATAGGTCTCGCAGACTTTGGCGTTGAGCGACATCGTCGGCGTGACGCCGGCGCTCGCGAGCGCGCGCATGAGGCGCCAGAAGCCCACCCGCATGCCGTACTGTACCAGGTCCAGTTGGGGAAATCGGGGATCGCGAACTGGCCCTGCGGCGGCTGCGACAGCGCGCGCGCCATCGGGCGGGTGATCTCCCATTCCTCGATGTTGACCACGCTCCACACGATCATGCGCCCCTTGGGCAGGCGCAGCGGCGGGCGGGTGAAGGGCGAGGAGTAGGCGAAGCGGTCGCGCGGGTAGGTGGGCATGGCGGAACACTCTGTCATTGCGAGCGAAGCGAAGCAATCTCTCTTCACTTGCGCATGCGTCTGCGGATCGAGATTGCTTCGGCGCGTTATGCGCGCCTCGCAATGACGCGATCAATCACGGCCGTAGCACGATCTTCGCGGCCGCGACGGCGCCGGCGTCGATGTCGCGGAAGGCCTGCGGGCCGGCGGCGAGGGGGCGCTCCTCGAACCAGTCGAGCGTGCCGAGGCGGCCGGCCGCGATGGCGTGCAGCGTGTCGCGGAATTCGAGCGGCGTGTAGCAATAGGTGCCGGTGAAGACGATCTCCTGCAGCGTCACCTTGCGCACGTCGAGGCCGTCCGAGCCGGGCAGGAGCCCGACGTGCACGATCACGCCGCCCGGCCTGACCAGCCGGCTCGCGGCGGCGCGCGTCGGCACGGCACCCACGGCGTCGATGACGAAGTCGACCGAGGATTCGGCGGGCTCGCCCGTGCCGCCCGGCGCGTAGCAGCGGAAATTGCCGGCGCGCTCCGCGGTCTTGCGCCGCGCCGCGTTCGTCTCGCCGATCGAGATCTCGCGCGCGCCCTGCATGGCGAGCACCAGCGCGCAGCCGAGCCCGATCGCGCCGGCGCCGAGCACGACGCAGCGCGCGGCGGATACTAGGACGGAGAGATGCCGCGCGCCGTGGTTGACGGCGTGCAGGCACACGGCGAGCGGCTCGGTCAGCGCCGCCTTGGTGAAGTCGAGGCCGGCGGGCATCGGCACCGCGTTGCGCTCGGGAACGCGCACCAGCTCCGCGAACGCGCCGGGACGCGGCGGCATGAGATGAGCTGGCGGGTCGGGCAGAGATGCACGCGGCCGGCGAGGCACGCGTCGCAGGTGCCGCAGCTGGTGAGCGGGTTGACGGCGACGCGCGCGCCGGCGTTCGGGCCGCTGGTAATGATACCGGCCGCCTCGTGACCGAGCACGAGCGGCGGCGGTCGGCGCGAATCCTGGCCGTGATACGCATGCATGTCGGAGCCGCAGATGCCGACCGCATCGACGCGCACCACCACCTCGTCATTTCCCGGCGTGGGCTCGGGCTGGTCGCGCCATTCGACCATGTGCGGGCCGGTGTAGAGGAGGGCTTTCATCGGGTTCCTCCGGTCTTTTTCGGTCGGGCTCTATTTGGCCGTGAAGCCGCCGTCGACGAACAGCGTCTGGCCCGTGACATAGCCTGACGCATCGGACGCGAGAAAGACAGCGGCGCCGAAGAGGTCCTCCAGTCGGCCGTTGCGGCCGATGGCGGTCTGCGCCGCGAGCGCGGCGGCGCGCGGCGGGTCGTTGAACACGGGCGCCGTGAGGTCGGTCGGGAAGAAGCCGGGCGCGATCGCGTTGCAGGTGATGCCGTGGCGCGACCAGTTCTCGGCGATGGCGCGGGTGAGCTGGACGATGCCGCCTTTCGCGGCACCATAAGGGGCCGAGTTGGCGAAGGCGCGGACCGACTGCAGCGACGCGATGTTGACGATGCGCCCCCAGCCGCGCGCCGCCATGGCGGGCGCGAGCAGTTGGGTGAGGCGGAACGGCGCGCGCAGGTGAATCGCGAGGTGGCGGTCGAATTCCTCGGTGGTGACCTCGTCGAACGGGCGGCGCAGGTTGATGCCGGCGGCGTTGACGATGATGTCGACCTGCGGCGCGACCGCGCGGGCGCCGTCGGCGGCGCGGTCCGGCCCATAGGGCGTGGCGAGATCGGTCGCGATCGTCTGCGCCGCGATGCCGTCGGCGCACAAGGCGCGCGCCGCTTCGGCGAGCTGCGCCTCGCGCCGCGCCACCAGGATCACGCGCGCGCCCGCAAGCCCGAGCCCGCGGGCAATCGCCAGGCCGATGCCGGCATTGCCGCCGGTGACGAGTGCGGTGCGGCCTTTGAGCTCGAACAGATGCGCCAGATGCGACATTAGAGCATGATCCCGAAAAGGCCTGCCCCGTACTTGATACGGGGTGGACACCGGCTTTCGGAAAAGATCATGCTCAAAGCTAAACCTCGACCGGATCGCCGAGGTCGAAATTGTGTCCCGGGAAATATTTCCGCATGCGCGCGTCGGCGGTGCGCGCATGCGCCTCCATGCCTTCGAGCCGCGAGATGCGGGCGGCGGCGGGCGCGAGCGCCTTGCAGCCCTCGCGGCTGGCGCGCTGCCACGTCAGGGGTTTGAGGAATTTGTGCACCGAGAGGCCGGCCGAATAGCGTGCCGCAAGCTTGGTCGGCAGGATGTGGTTCGGCCCCGCGGCCTTGTCGCCGAACGCGACGGTGGTCTCCTCGCCGAGGAAGAGCGAGCCGTAATTGGTGAGGCGGTCGAGCCACCAGTCGAGATCGGCGGCGTGCACCTCGAGGTGCTCGCAGGCATAGCGGTCGGAGACCTGCACGAGCTCGTCGCGCGAGCCGGCGAGCACGACCTCGCCGTAGTCGCGCCACGCCGCGTCCGCGGCCTCACGGGCGATCGGCGGCAGCGCGTCGATCAGCTCCGGCACGCGGCCCATCACGCGCTCGGCGAGGGGACGCGAGGTGGTGAACAGCCAGGCCGGGCTCTCGTGACCGTGCTCGGCCTGGCCGACGAGGTCGACCGCGACGATCTCGGGATCGGCGCTCGCGTCGGCGATGATCGCGACCTCGGACGGCCCGGCGAACACGTCGATGCCGACCCGGCCGAACAACATGCGCTTCGCCTCGGCGACGAACTTGTTGCCGGGCCCGACGATCACGTCGGCGGGCTCGTTGGCGAAGAGGCCGAACGCCATGGCGGCGATCGCCTGCACGCCGCCGAGGGTCATGATCCTGTCGGCGCCCGCGACCTTCATCGCGTAGAGCACGTACGGGTGGATGCCCTGGCCCTGGTACGGCGTCGAGCACGCCACGACAGTCTTCACGCCGGCCGCCTTGGCGGTCGCGATCGACATGTAGGCGGAGGCGATGTGGGCGTAGCGCCCGGTCGGCACGTAGCAGCCCGCGACATTGACGGGCACGAGGCGCTGGCCGGTGGTCAGCCCGGGCAGGAGCTCGATCGCGAAGTCGGAGATGCTCTGGCGCTGCGCCAGCGCGAAGCGGCGCACCTGATCCGCCGCGAACTCGATGTCGCGGCGCACCGACTCGGGGACTTCGGCGGCGCGGCGCTCGACCTCCTCGGGCGAAACCACGATCGGCCCGCTCCAGCCGTCGAGCTTGTGCGCATAGTCGCGCACCGCCGCCTCGCCGCCCGCCGCGATGGCGGCGAGCATCTCGGTGACGACCGTGCGGGCGTTCTCCGACTCGGTCTCGGGCGTCTTGGCCGCGCGCTTGAGGTACTCGATGGGCATTATGAAGGCATTCCTTTGTCCCGCGTCATCAACTCCGTCATGCGCGGGCTTGGCCCGCGCATCCACGTCTTTCTTGGCGTAAGGAAAGGCGTGGATGGCCGGGACAACCCCGGCCATGACGGAGGCAAAGGCTCACCTCTTGTCGAACTCGGTCGCGAAGGCCTTCAGCTTCGGGTCGGCGGCGACCAGCTTCAGGTATTCGTCGGTGACGAAACTTCCGACCTCGGGCGCTTTCGCGAAGGTGCCGACGCTGGCCATGAACTTGCCGATGTCGGTGAGCCAGCCGTCGACCTTCGAGGCGCCCTTGCTGCGGTCCATGATCGCGAGCTGCTGGTTGAGCAGGAACACCGGGCGCTGGGCGAACTCCTCGTCCATCCCCTTGTCGGAAATCTCCACGCCGCCCTGGGCGTAGAACTTCTTCATCATGGCGCGCGCCTCCTGCGGGTTCTTCAGCGCCCAGCCCCAGCCGCGCAGGTAGACCGCCAGATAGGCCGCGACCTCCTTGGCGTGCTCCTTGGCGAAGTCGGCGCGTACGATCAGCGCGCCGGGCACGATCGCGCCCGCGTCGGCGCCGGTGCATAAGGTTTTGGCGCCCGCCTTTTCGTCCAGCGTGTAGTTGTTCGGAGCCCAGACGCCGGCCACGTCGCCGTTGTTGGAGGAGATCGCCGTGATGATCTGCGCCTGGCCGAGATTGACGAACTGCACGTCGGTCGCGGCGACGCCGAATTTGCGCAGGCAGTTGCGCACCGCATAGTCGCCCGTGGAGTTGCTGGTGAGCAGGATGCGCTGGCCCTTGAGCTGCTTCGGATCGGCCGTGAATGCCGCATATTTGGCGCCGCTCACCATCATGACGTTCGCCTTCAACTCGTCATTGGTGATGCCGATGGTGAGGAGGCCGTAGCGCGCGGCGCCGAGCACTGCCGGCACCGAGCCGGTGCCGCCGACGTCCCACGACTTCGCCTGCGAGGCCGCGATCTGCGGCACGCCGGCCGGGAAGACCGAGAAGGTGGGCGCGAGGCCCACGTCCTTCCACCAGCCCTTCTCGGTCGCGATGTAGTAGGGCAGGGCCCAGTAGAGGGCGGGCTGATAGCTCACGCCGATCTTGGTCTGCGCCTGCACGCCCGCCGGCAGGGCCAGCGCACCGGCAACCGCGAGCGCGGCAGTCAAACGTCTCCACATGACTTTCCTCCTATGATCGGGCTTTGCGCCCTGTGGTAAGATCTCATGCGTTCTTCTCCTGAACGCTTTTCTCCTCGCGCAGCGAGCGCCAGATATGCGTGCGCCAGTGGATGAAGAACTCGTGATCCATCACGTCCTCGATGCGCTCGATGCGGTCCCATTTCTCGGCAGCGCGCACGGTGCGCACGTCGATGATCTCCTTCACGCGCCCGGGCCGGCGCGACATCACGACGACGCGGTCCGCGAGGTAGACGGCTTCATCGACCGAATGGGTGATGAACAGCACGGTGCGCGGATTGATGCGGGCGAGCCGCACCAGCTCCTCCTGCATGGTGACGCGCGTCTGCGCATCGAGCGCGCCGAACGGCTCGTCCATCAGCAGCACGTCGGGATCGAGCACATAGGCGCGCGCGATGGCGACGCGCTGCTGCATGCCGCCGGAGAGCTGGTGCGGGAAGGCGGTCTCATAGCCTTGCAGGTTCATGAGCGTGATCGCCCGCGCGATGCGCTTTTCGCGCTCCTCGCGCGCCACGCCCTTGTTGCGCAGGCCGAGGCCGATGTTGTCGTGCACGGTCTTCCATGGAAACAGCGCGAACTGCTGGAAGACGACGGCGCGGTCGGGGCCCGGGCCGGCGACGCGGCGGCCGTCCACGCTGACGCTGCCGGCGGTGGGAAACTCGAAGCCCGCCACCATGCGCAGGCAGGTGGTCTTGCCGCAGCCGGACGGGCCGACGATGGCGACGAACTCCTTGTCGGCGATGACGAGGTCGATGCGCTCCACCGCGACGACGCCGGTGCCGTTGCGTGCGAAGGTCTTTTCCACCGCCTCGAACGTGATCGCCGCCATGGCGCGCGCCTCACGCCAATCCGCGCCGCCGCACGGCGGCCTCGAGTGCGCGTAGCGCGATGTCGATCGCGAAGCCGACGAGGCCGATCGCGATCATGGCGCTCATGACCGTGGGCGTCGACGCGTCGAGCTGCGCCTGCACCATCATGAAGCCGACGCCGGTCGAGGCGACGATCAGCTCGGCGCCGATCAGCGACTGCCAGCCGAGGCCGGCGGAGACGCGCAAGCCCGCGACGATCGAGGCCGTGGAGGCCGGCAGAAGCACCTCGACGATGATGCGCAGGTTGCCGGTGCCGAGCATCTGCGCGGCCTCGATCAGCGGGCGGGGCACGAAACGCGCGCCGCGATAGGCGTTGATCAGGCAGGGCGGGAAGGCGCCCGCGAAGATGATCAGGATCGGCCCGCCGATGCCGGTGCCGAACCACAGCGCCGCGAACGGCACCCAGGCGATCGGCGCGATGAAGCGCATCGCGTCGAAGGCGGGCGAGACGATCTCGTCGAGCACGCGGAACCAGCCCATCAGCAGGCCGAGCGGGATGCCGACGACGGCGCCGAGCACGAAGCCGTAGGCGAAGCGCAGCGCGCTCGAGGCGAGGTGCTCCTCGAGGGTTGCGCCCGCGAACGGCGTGGCGAGGAGCTGGCCGAACCGCGCCGCGACCTGGTGCGGGGCGGGGAGGAACTGATGCGGCACCACGCCCGAGAGCGACAGGAAGCTCCACAGCGCGAGGAAGGCGAGGAGGCCGACCGCGCCATAGGCGAGGCGCTCGGCCCGGGTCAACGGTTGCGCCAGCGCAGCGGTCACGGGCGCGCTTCCGCCAAGGGGAACCAGGCGAGCGAGCGCGTCTCGATCTCGGCGAGCACACGCGTCGTCGCCCAGCCGAAGATCGCGACGCAGGCCATGCCGACGAAGATCATGCCCGGGTTGAGGTCGGTCTGCGCCACGTTGAGGATCTTGCCGAGCCCGTAGATCGCGCCGACGAGCTCGGCGGCGACCAGCGTGGTCCAGCTCGCCTGCAGCGACAGGCGCAGGCCCGTGAAGATCATCGGCGCGGCGGCCGGCACCAGGATCTCGCGCACGAAGCGGCCGCGCGGCGTGCCGAGCATGCGCGCCGCCTCGATCACGGCCGGCTCGATGGTGCGCACGCCCGTGTGGCTGTTGATCACCGACGGCACGAAGGCCGCAAACCAGATCACCATGATCTTGGCGGCATCGCCGAGGCCGAGCCACAGGATCGCGAGCGGGATCCAGGCGAGCGGCGGGATCGGGCGGATCAGCAGGAACACCGGATTGACCAGCGCCTCCGCGCGCGGGCTCCAGCCCATGAGCAGGCCGAGCGGCACGCCGGTGCCGATGGCCACCAGAAAGCCGAGCACCACGAGGTTGAGGCTGTGCAGGATGTGCTGGTGCAGGAGGCCGTTGGCGTAGCCGGTGAGGGCCACCTGTTGCAGCGACAGCCAGACATCGAGCGGGGAGGGGAAGCGGCCGGGCGAGATCAATTCCAGCGGCATCGTCGCCAGATACCAGGCGAGCGCGAGTGTCACGATGGTGGCGAGGCCGATGGCGGTGCGCCGGCTCATTCCTGCTCTGCCCGGGCGGGATTGGAAGCGTTTGCAGGGACACTTTCATTTTTCCCTCAGAGCGTCAACGGCCGCTACGCCAAAGCCGCAAACGCTGCAAGCGCTCCTGCAAATAGTCTTGCAAAACTTTGCAGATTGCGAACAATAGGCGCGTGAGCAGCGAGCGACCTCGGCTGGAGGATGTGGCGCGGCGGGCCGGCGTCTCGGTCGCGACCGTTTCGCGCGCGCTGTCGCGTCCCGACATGGTCAACGCCAAGACGCGCGGCCTGGTGCAGCAGACCGCGGCCGCGCTCGGCTACATCCCGATCGGACCGGCGCGTGCGCTCGTCTCCGGCCGCAGCCGCATCGTCGGCGCGATCGTGCCGACGATCGACCACGCGATCTTCGCGCGCGCCATCCAGGCGATGCAGACCGCGCTCGATGCGGCGGGCTATCAGCTGCTCGTCGCGTCGCATGAATATTCGCCCGCCTCCGAGATCGCGGCGATCCGCGCCATGGTGTCGCGCGGCGTCGACGGGCTGATGCTGGTCGGCGCCGACCGGCTCGACGAGGCGTGGGAGCTGCTCACCGTCGCGCAGCTTCCCGTGGTGCTGACATGGTCGTTCGACGAGCGGCTGCCCTGCATCGGCTTCGACAACGAGCTCGCGGGCCGCCTTGCGGCGCAGCACCTCGTCTCGCTCGGCCACCGCGTGTTCGGCGTGATCTCGGGCGCGCGGCGCTCGAACGACCGGGCGCGGCTGCGCCTCGAGGGGACGCGCGCGGCGCTGCGCGAGCACGGCCTCGATCTCCCCGAGTGGCGCGTGAGCGAGCAGGCCTTCACGTTCGGCGGCGGCCGCGCCGGCTTGGCCGAGCTCTTTGCCACCGCCGAGCCGCCGACCGCGGTGGTCGGCGGCAACGACCTGCTCGCCGCCGGCGCCGTGTTCGAGGCGCATGCGCGTGGCCTGCAGGTCCCGCGCGACCTCTCGGTGGTCGGCATCGACAATTTGGAGATTTCGCTGCACGTCACGCCAGCGCTGACCACGGTGCACCTGCCGACCGCCCGGCTCGGCGAGGAGGCGGCGCTCTATCTGCTGGCGCGGCTGCAGGGCCGCGAGATGCCTGGCCGCACCACGCTGCCGATCGAGCTGATCGTGCGCGGGTCGACGGGGCCGGCGGTGGCGAGTGAGGCGAAGGCCGCGCGCGTGGCGCGCTGAGTGTTCGTTCGTCGTACGGGCGCGGGCCGCGCCGCGCTAATTTGCGGGGCACATCCGGAAGCGCGGGACCAGGCCGCCGCTGCCGGCGAAGCGTCCGTCCTTGATGAGCAGGTCGCCGTTGAGCTCCTCGGATCGCTCCGTGTGCCACTCGTTGCCCGATTTGGCGATGACGACCTTCGCGAAAGTCTTGGTCGAAGTCCTCGATCTCCAGCGCGAGGTGCGTATCGTCGATGCGGCGCGCGTTGCGTACGCTGAATGTCCCGTCGAGCTGCGGCAGGCCCATCTTGAGCGTCCGCGTCACGCCCGAGCCGGTGTCGGCGAAGAGGATGTGGGGGTTCGTCCGGCCCGCGGGTGCGGCGCAATCGGCCGCGGAGTTGCCCATGAGGCCGAAGGCGCGCATCACGTCGGCGTCGCCGGCGTGCGCGGCGCCGGCGCCGAGCGTCAGGACCAGAAGCGCAGCCAGAATGGTTTTTGACGACATCGAGTGTGCTCCCTCTCGAGTTACTTCGCGGGTGCCGGCTGCCGTGCAGCCTGCGCGATCGGCGGATGCCGCTCGGTCCAGCCGGCGGCATCGCAGTAGGCCCATGCGACGCGGTAGACGGTGGCCTCGTCGAACGCGCGGCCCGCGATCTGCATGGCGAGCGGAATGCCGGACTTGGACAAGCCGGTCGGCACCGCGATCGCGGGGCCGCCAGCGACATTGAACGGCATGCGGCACTGCCGCTCGTAGGTGCGCGCGATCGCGGCATCGTCGTCGATGCGGCACGGCAGGTCGTAGCTCGAGAGCGTGATCAGCACGTCGACGTCGGCGAGCGCCGCGCGATATTCCCCGACGAGCAGCGTGCGCAGCTGCTGCGCCTTGACGTATTCGGAGGCCGGGATGAAGGCGCCGCCGAGCAGGCGCCGCAGCGTGATCGGGGCGAAATCCTGCGGCCGTTCCTGCAGGTCGCGCTCGTGGATCGCATAGGCCTCGGCGTAGTGGATCACGCGGCCGCAATCCATCCAGCGCGATAGCGGCGAGAGGCGCACCGGCTTGACGTCGGCGCCGAGCTGCTTGAGCAGCAGGATCGCGCCCTCGATGCCGGCGACCATCTCGGGATCGGCCGTCAGGTCCTCCTCATAGAAATGCGCGATGATGCCGACGCGCAGGCCCTTCACGCCGGCCTTGAGATTCTTGCGGCAATCCGCGTGGTCGCGGCGCGCGCTGGCCTGATCGGCCGGGTCGTGGCCGGCGATCGCCTCGAACAGGATCGCGTTGTCCTCGACCGTGCGGGTGATCGGCCCGACGTGATCGAGCGAGAAGGCGAGCGGGAAGACGCCGGCGCGGCTTACCGCGCCGTAGGTCGGCTTCATGCCGATCACGCCGCAGCAGGTCGCCGGATTGCGCACCGAGCCGCCGGTGTCGGTGCCGAGCGTCGCGGGCGA
>CAVPGG010000164.1:0-5695 GCA_963703755.1 uncultured Pseudomonadota bacterium | reverse complement strand
AACTCGATTGCCGCCCGAATTCGAGCGGGAGAGCTGTTCGATTTTGCGATGGAGATTCCGTCCCAATGGGAGGCCCTTGCAGCGGAGGGAAAGCTCGATGCTGGCGTCCGCGCGAAAATCGCCAGTGTGAAATGGGCGCTCTATGTGAAGACGGGCGCGCCGAAACCAAACATCGATACAGCCGATGCACTGAGGCAGGTGCTGCTGAATGCCAACTCAATCGCCTATTCCAGTGTCCAGGGCCCGATCCGGGGCCTATCAAGCACGCGTGACCGATCAGTTGGGCTTGACAGAGGCGTTGAAAGCGAAGGCGCGATACGGCCGGACACCGCGTCCTGGAGAGGTCGGAGTGACTTTCGAATTGGTTATAAACGGCGAGGCGGACATCGGGTTCGGTACCATCAGTGAAATCCTGGCGCGACCGGCGCTTGAAATGGTCGCGCCAATTCCGCCCGAACTCCAGAGCGCGATTTCCTTCGTGTCGGTACTTCCGGTAGCCGCCAGGGAACCTGCGGCAGCGAAGGTATTGATCGAGTTTCTCAGGTCGCCGAACGCAAGGGCTGTTCTAAAGCAGGCCGGGCTCGAGCCCGATTGATGCGAGGTCTGGTCCAGGCCCTGACCGGCGGTTCGCCACGGCGCAGCGAAATGTCCGAGTCAGGGGCCAAGTGGACATCGTGAGTTCATGAGGACACGGCCTAGCCTCCGCTACGGCTTGGTGGTGTTCAAGAAGATCACCGCAGCGGTTGGAGGCGGCGCCGCGGCGCGCCGCAGCTCTGCTTTGCACCGCGCCGGAAAGCCGCTAGTATTCTCGAACTCGACTGACTGCCTCACATGACTGCTCATCTGGGGAGTGTCGATTGAAAACAGCATTCATCATCGACCGTCGCCGCTTCGTGGCCCTTGCCGCGATGTCCGCATTTACGCCCGCCGTCAGCCGCCCGGCGTTTGCCGAGACCTGGCCGGCCCACCCGGTGCGCATCGTCGTCCCGTACGCGCCCGGCGGATCGACCGACACGGTCGCCCGCATCACCGGCGACCGGCTGTCGACGATCTGGGGCCGGCAGGTGTTTATCGAGAACAGGCCGGGCGGCGGCACTAACCTCGCCGCCGCGATGGTGGCGGGCTCCGACCCCGACGGCTACACGATGTTCATCGGCAGCTCGTCGCTGGCGACGAGCCGCCTTCTCTATCGCACGCTGCCTTACGCACTGAGTGATCTCGCACCGGTCACCCAGGTGTGCACCTTCCCGCTCCTGATGCTGGTGCCCAACTCGTCGCCGGCGAAATCGCTCACGCAATTCATCTCCTTCGCCAAGGAGAAGAAGGGCAAGGTCACGTTCGCGTCGCCCGGCGTCGGGACCGTGCCACACCTGGCCGGCCTGCTGTTCAATCAGCTGGCCGGCATCGAGATGACGCACGTGCCCTATCGCGGCGACAATCCCGCCCTCACGGACACGATCGCCGGGCGGGTCGACCTGCAGATCGGCGGCAGCGCGTTGGTCGAACAGATCAGGGGCGGACAGGTCCGCGGCCTGGCGGTGACGACCGCGCAGCGGAGCAAATTGGTGCCGGAGCTGCCGACGGTCGCTGAGGCCGGCTTCCGCGACTTCGACGTGGCCGGATGGTTTGCATTCTTCGTTCCCGCCAGGACGCCGCCGGAGATCATCGAGAAGATCCACGTCGACACGGTTGCGGCGGTGCGCGATCCGGCGGTGAGGACAAAGTTCGAGAATATCGGCATGGTGGCGGCCGGCTCGACGCCGAAAGAGCTTGCCGTGATACTCAAGGCCGAATTCGACAGATGGAGTCCTGTGATCAAGCAGGCCAACATCGCGCTCGACTAGAGCAGCAGCCGTCGGTCGCACGCCGCGGCCCCGTTGACAAACGTCTCCGGCCACGCCTGATACGTGCGCGCGGTCGGTACCTCCCAACCGATGGTTCATCGCCCGCGCCCACCGCCTGGTTCATGCCCTCGGGGTCGAACGATGACGAAAAAGCCAAGCCGCGCGCCGGATACCGCCGCACGGGCGAACGTGAATGACGATATCGGCGAGCCGCTGCGGCTGCGCATGTACCGCATGCAGGTCGAGCTGCGCGAGGCCGAGCAGCGCGCCTATGATCTCTTCCTGCAGAACCTGGTGAAGGGCACGAGCCATCTCTCGCTCGGCCAGGAAGCGGTCGCGACCGGTTTCGCGGCCGCCATGAAGCCGCGCGATCTGAGCTTCTGCACCTACCGCGGGCACGCCCATACGCTCGCCCGCGGCGTGCCGGTCGAGAAGGTGCTGGGCGAACTGATGCAGCGCGACAACGGGCTGATGCGCGGCAAGGGGGCTCGATGCACCTGACCTCGGTCGAGCACGGCGTCATGGGCTCCTACGCGATCATCGGCGCGCACCTGCCGATCGCCTGCGGCGCGGCGCTGCGCGCGCAATACCGCGGCGATGACGACGTGTCGGTCTGCTTCTTCGGCGATGGGACGACAAACATCGGCGCCTTCCACGAGGCGTTGAACTTCGCGGCGGTGTGGAAGCTGCCCGTCATCTTCGTGTGCGAGAACAATCTCTACATGGAATACACGCCGATCGGGGACGTGACGGCAGTCGAGCATCCGGCCGCCGATCGCGCGGCCGCCTACGGGCTCGAGCGCATCGTCGTCGACGGCAACGACGCCGACGTGGTCTATCGCACGGCGAGCGCCGCCTATGTGCGCGCGCGCGCCGGCCAGGGACCGTCGCTGATCGAGTGCATGACCTATCGCCACAGCGGCCACTCGCGCGCCGATCCGGCGAAGTATCGGCCGGAAGGCGAGCTGGAAAAGTGGAAGGAGCGCGATCCGATCAAGATTTATCGGGCGCGCCTTAAGCAGTTCGGCATCGGCGACGACGTAGTGGCGAAGATCGATGCCGAGACCAAGGCGATGATCGACGCCGCGACCGAGGCCTGCAGGAAGGCCCCGAACCCGCCCGCCGACATCCTCACCACCGACGTCTACGCCGATGGAGGCTGGGCATGGCGGAACTGACCTATCGCGACGCGGTCGCGCGCGGCATCGCCCAGGAGATGGCGCGCGACCCGGACGTCATCTTCTTCGGCGAGGACGTCGCCAAGGCGGGCGGCGTGTTCAAGGCGACGGTCGGGCTCTACGAGCAGTTCGGGCCGAAGCGCGTGCGCGACACGCCGATCTCCGAGCAGGCGATCCTCGGCGCCGCCATGGGCGCGGCGATGACCGGCTTGAAGCCGATCGCCGAGATCATGTTCTCGGATTTCTTCGCGGTGTGCTTCGACTACATCGCCAACGAGTTCCCGAAGAGCCGCTATATGTCGAACGGCCAGCTCAAGTGCCCGCTGGTGGTGCGCACCGGCAACGGCGCGGGCTCGCGCTTCGGCGCCCAGCATTCGCAGAGCATCGAGAACTGGGCGATGATGATCCCGGGCCTCAAGGTGGTGGCGCCGTCGACGCCGCGCGACGTGATCGGGCTCATGGCGGCGGCCGTGCGCGATCCGGATCCGGTGATCTTCTTCGAGCACAAGTCGCTCTATGCGACGAAGGGCGAGGTGCCGGACGGCGAGATCGTCGACACCCTCGGGTCGGCGAAGATCGTGCGGCCCGGCAAGGATGCAACGATTCTCGCCCTTGCCCTGATGGTGCCGCGCGCGCTCGCGGCGGCGGAGAAGCTAAAGGCCGAGCATGGGCTCGACGTCGAGGTGATCGACGTGCGCTCGCTGGTTCCGCTCGACACGCAGGCGATCCTAGGCTCGGTCGCGCGCACCCACCGCTTGTTTACGGTCGAGGAGAACCCACGTCTATGCGGGTGGGGCGCCGAGATCGTCTCGATCGTCGCCGACGAGGCGTTCTACGACCTCGACGGCCCGCCGGTGCGGATCACGACGCCGCATTGTCCGCTGCCGGCCGCGGACATCCTGGAAGACATGATCCTGCCGACCGTCGATCGCATTGCCGATACGGTGCGGCGGTCGCTGTCGGCGTAGCGGCTCAACATTCCATTCGGGTCGGAACCGGGTATCCTTGAAATAAGTTATCATCTTGTGATAACGTAAAAAAATGGCCAAGAGCCACGACCCTGGCCTTGATATCCTGCTCGACCTCGACGGCGCGGTGTTCGGCGCGATTTCCTCCGGCGATTACAAGGTCAAATTCGTCGTCAAGCAAGTGCCCTCAAGTCCGGAACGACCGCATGGCCTGAGCTACAGCCTGACGCTGCACGACGAGAAAGGCGTGCGTCTGATGGGCTTCGATAATGCTCACGCGGCGCCGGCAAGGAGAGGACACGGAAAGCGCGTGCCGCATGATCATCGGCACCGATTTGAGGCAACCCGATCTTATGAATACCGAGATGCGGCCAGCCTGCTTGCAGATTTCTGGACCGAGGTCATCTCGGTTCTGACGGAAAGAGGAGTGTACCCATGACAACATTGAAGGTGGGAATCGCTTCCCTAGAGCAGTTCCGCGACTATACGATGGCAATCGCACGTGGAGAGCACAAACGAGCGCCGGACGAGCCCAAGGTGTGGTTCTCATCAATCGACAGCTTCGCCAAGGTGCTCTCAGAGCGAAATCGCGAGCTGCTTCGGATAATCGCCGAGACCAAGCCGCAATCGCTCAATGAGCTCGCCGAGGCTACCGGCCGCGCCAAATCCAATTTGTCGCGAACACTGAAGACCATGGAGCAATATGGCCTCGTGCGTTTCGAAAAGGGAAAAGGCCGTACACTTGTCCCGCGTACGCCTTATACTGACGTCGTGCTTGACCTTTCGCTGCGTGCAAGACGTTCCACTCGTCGAACGCTGGTCCCCGCTTAGGTGGTCGACAGGTTGAACGCCCGCGCGTGATGCTTGCACAGGATTGAAGCCATGTACGAGAACCTCCTCGCGAATGTCCCGACCGACCTGTGGATCGGCGGCAAATGGCGCAAGGCGTCGGACGGCGCGCGCTTCGACGTGATCGATCCGGCGACCGAGAACAAGATCACCTCGGTCGCGAGCGCGAGCATCGACGATGCCAAGGCGGCGGTCGACGCCGCATCGGCCGCCTTCGACGGCTGGGCCAGTCGCAAGCCGCGCGAGCGCGGCGAGATCCTGCGCAAGGCCTATGAGGTCATCATGGCGCAGAGCGAGCGCCTCGCGAAGCTGATCACGCTGGAGAACGGCAAGGCGCTGTCCGACTCGCGCGGCGAGGTCGCCTATGCGGCCGAGTTCTTCCGCTGGTATGCCGAGGAGGCGGTGCGCGCCATCGGCCAGGTCTCCCGCGCACCCTCATCCGGCGCCCGCATCTTCGTCCATCACAAGCCGGCCGGCATCGCGGTGCTGGTGACGCCGTGGAATTTCCCCGCCGCCATGGCGACGCGCAAGATCGGCCCGGCGCTCGCGGCCGGCTGCCCGGTCGTGCTCAAGCCGGCGTCGGAGACGCCGCTCACCATGCTGGCGCTGATGCCGCTCCTGGAAGAGGCCGGCGTGCCGGCGGGGGTCGTCAACGTCATTCCGTCGCGCCGCTCGGGGCCGGTGGTGAGCGCCATGCTGCATGATCCGCGGGTACGGGTCGTCTCGTTCACGGGCTCGACCGAGGTCGGGCGCAAGCTGCTGCACGAGGCCGCCGACAACGTGCTCAAGCCCGCGATGGAGCTCGGCGGCAACGCGCCGTTCATCGTGTTCGAGGACGCCGATATCGACGCCGCGA
>CAVPGG010000163.1:0-7998 GCA_963703755.1 uncultured Pseudomonadota bacterium | reverse complement strand
CAAGGTGATCCTCATGTCGTCGGCGCGCGGCCTGCTCGGCCATCCGGCCGGCTACACGGCCTACTGCGCGTCGAAGTCCGCGGTCGACGGCATCACCAAGGCGCTCGGCTGCGAATGGGGCGACACCGGCATCACGGTCAACGCGCTTGGCCCCACCGTCTTTCGCTCGCCGCTCACCGCCTGGATGTACGAGGACTCGGAGCGCGCCCGCGACGTGCGCAAGGGCTTTCTCGCCCGCGTGCCGAAGGGCCGCCTCGGCGAGCCCGCCGACCTCGCCGGCCCGCTGCTCTTTCTCGCCTCGCGCGCCTCCGACTTCTACACCGGCCACATCCTTTACGCCGACGGCGGCTACACGGCGGGCTGAACGATGGCCGAGCAGGCACGCATCGCCGTCATCGGCGCCGGCCTGATGGGGCACGGCCTCGCCCAGGTCTTCGCCCTCGGCGGCCATGACGTGACGATCTACGATGCGGTCGCGGCGAGCCTCGCCACCGTCAAGGAGCGCATCTCCGCCAACCTGCGCGACCTCGGCGACGATCCGCGCGCCGTCGAGCGGGTGCGGCCAACCGGCGATCTCGCCGACGCCGTGCGCGCCGCCGACTACGTCGTCGAGGCTGTGTCGGAGGACCTGCCGCTCAAGCAGAAGCTCTTCGCCGAGGTCGAGACCCATGTGCGCGCCGACACGATCCTCGCCAGCAACACATCGGTGATCCCGATCACAGACATCATGTGTGGTCTGCGCCGGCGCGAGCGTGCGCTCGGCACTCACTGGTGGAACCCGCCCTATCTCGTTCCCCTCGTCGAGGTCATCGGCACCGAATGGACGTTGCCAACAGTGATCGATTGGACGATGAAGCTGCACAAGGATGCCGGCAAGACGCCCGCGCACGTGAAGAAGGACGTGCCCGGCTTCATCGGCAACCGGTTGCAGCACGCGCTGTGGCGCGAGGCGATCGCGCTGGTCGAGCACGGCATCTGCGACGCCGAGACCGTCGACACGGTGATCAAGGCGGCGTTCGGCCGTCGACTTGCGGTGCTCGGGCCGCTGGAGAATGCCGACATGGTCGGCACCGATCTCACGCTCGCGATCCACAAGACCGTGCTGCCCGCGATCGAGAGTCGGCCTGGGCCCTCGCCATATCTGGCCAAGCTGGTCGCCGATGGAAAGCTCGGATTCAAGAGCGGCGAAGGATTCTGCACGTGGACGCCAGCTCAACAATCCGCATTGCGGGCAAAGGTCCTGCAGCATCTGAAGAAGGCGCGCGAGAACGATGCCTGACAACATTCGCCGTGTCATTGCGAGGAGGCCGAAGGCCGACGAAGCAATCCAGATCCGCGTATGCATGAGCAAGCGAAGTGGGATTGCTTCGCTTCGCTCGCAATGACGTACTAAAATAAGCCCGCTCCAGGGAGGTCACCATGAAGAATCCGCTCTCGCGCCGCACCGTGGTCAAAGCCGGCCTCGGCGCCGTCGCGGCGCCCGCCGTGCTCCACGCCATCCCGGCCAACGCCCAGTCGCGCGCCATCAAGATCGGGCACGTCAGCCCCAAGACCGGCCCGCTCGCCGGCTTCGGCGAGGCGGACGCCTTCATCATCGAGCAGATGAAAACCGTGCTCGCCAAGGGCCTGAGCCTCGGCGGCAAGACCTATCCGGTGCAGATCATCAGCAAGGACAGCCAATCGAGCGCAAGCCGCGCCTCCGACGTCGCCTCCGAGCTGATCCTCGGCGACAAGGTCGATCTCATCGTCGCGTCGGCGACGCCCGACACGACGAACCCGGTCGCCGACCAGGCCGAGGTCAACGAGGTGCCCTGCATCACCACCAACTGCCCATGGCAGCCCTATTTCTTCGGCCGCCGCGGCGACCCGAAGAAGGGTTTTACCTGGACCTACCATTTCTTCTGGGGCCTCGAGGACGTGATCGGCGCGTTTCTCGCGCTGTGGGACGGCGCGCCGACCAACAAGGTGGTGGGCGGCCTCTTCCCCAATGACGCCGACGGGAATGCGTGGGGCGATCCCGAGCGCGGCCTGCCGCCGGCGCTCGCCAAGGCGGGCTACAAGCTGCACGATCCCGGCCGCTACCAGGTGATGAACAACGACTTCACGGCGCAGATCTCCGCCTTCAAGAGCGCCGGCGCCGAGATCGTCACCGGCAACATGATTCCGCCCGACTTCGCGACCTTCTGGTCGCAGGCCGCGCAGCAGGGCTTCAAGCCGAAGATCGTCACCATTGGCAAGGCGCTGCTCTTCCCCTCGGTGATCGATTCACTCGGCGCCCGCGGCAACGGGCTCACCAGCGAGATCTGGTGGACACCGCATCATCCGTTCAAGTCGGGCCTCACCGGCCAGAATGCGCAGCAGCTCACCGATGCCTACACCGCAGCGACCAAACGGCCGTGGACGCAGCCGATCGGCTTCCAGCACGCGCTGTTCGAGGTCGCGATCGACGTGCTCAAGCGCGCCAAGGCGCTCGACCCCAAGGCGATCCTCGCCGCGATCGTCGCGACCGACTACCGCTCGATCGTCGGTCCCGTGAAGTGGACCGGCCAGCCGGTGAAGAACGTCACCAAGACCCCGCTCGTCGCCGGCCAGTGGCAGCGCAAGAACGACAAGTTCGAGTTGGTCATCGTCGCCAACAAGCCGGCGCCGGAGATCCCGGTTGGCGGGAAGCTGCAGCTGCTGTCGTAGATGTCGTAGGTTGGTCGAGCGTCTGCGAGATCCGACAACAACCATGCGGCGCGTTGGGTCTCGCCTGCGGCTCGACCCAACCTTGCGCATCAGGCCGTATTCGACTTACGTTCCGGACTGATCGTGAAGTCGCGTTCCATGCCGAACCAGATCAAGGCCAGGGTCGCGCCGACTGCGATGTCGCTTGCCGAATTGGCGCCGCTCGCAATGGCATTGGAGACCAGCGACCGGGCATCGGTGAGGCCCAGCAGGACGGACAGAACCGGAGACGCCAGGACGGCGACTGTGAAAATCCACCGCGCCCACCCGCGGCACCACCACATTCCGACCAGCCCTGCCAGCATTCCGATCAGCTGCAACATGATTGCCAGCCCGAGGATCGCCTCGGGAACCGAGGTGTCCGAATTGGTCGGCGCGTGGACGAAGGTGAGCAGCGTCGGCGGCAGCGTCTGGTCGAAGCGCAGGCTGGCATACAGGGTCAAGCCGGTCGTGACGGCGACGAGGAGAATCAGCAACCGGAGGATCGACCTGTTGTCCGCCATCGTGTCGCACCCGTGTTTGCCGATGGCCGGGCATCTAGCTGATCTCCCCGGCCGCTGGCAAGGATGCGACGCGTAATGGCCCCGATCCTCGCCCTGGAGAATGTCTTCAAACGCTTCGGCGCGATCGTCATTGCGAACGGGATCGATCTCGCGCTCCAGACGGGCGAGGCGCTCGGCATCATCGGGCCGAACGGCGCCGGCAAGACCACCTTGTTCGGCATCATGACCGGCACGGTCGCGGCCGATGCGGGCCGCGTCCTCTATGCCGGCGCGGATGTCACGCGGCTTGCGCCGGCGCGCCGCTGCTCGCTGGGCCTCGCGCGCACGTTCCAGGTCCCGCAGCCATTCGGCGGCATGACGGTGTTCGAAAATCTCGTCGTCGCCGCGGCCTTCGGCGGCGGCCGCGGCGAGCGCCACGCCTATGCGGATTGTTTCGGCATCCTCGATCGCTGCGGCTTGGCCAGCAAGGCGAATCGCCTTGCCGGCGCGCTGACCCTGCTCGACCGCAAGCGCCTCGAGCTCGCCCGCGCGCTCGCGACGCGGCCAAAAGTCCTGCTGCTCGATGAGGTCGCGGGCGGCCTCACCGAGCACGAATGCGCCGCGCTGGTCACGCTCATCAGGGACATCCGGCGCGAGGGCGTCTCGATCATCTGGATCGAGCACATCGTGCACGCGCTCGTCGCCGTGGTCGACCGCCTCGCCGTGCTGCATGGCGGGGCCATCATCGCGCAGGGCGAGCCGCATGCCGTCATCCGCACGCCGGCGGTCGCCGAGATCTACATGGGGATCGAGGCCGATGCCTGAGATGCTCGAGGTGCGCGACCTCGCCGCCTTCTACGGCGACTTCCAGGCGCTGTTCCGCGTCTCGCTGACCGTCGCGCGCGGCCAGGGGGTCGCCATCATCGGCGCGAACGGCGCTGGCAAGAGCACGCTGCTCAGGAGCATCGCGGGGTTGATGCCGGCGCGGCGCGACGCGATCGTCTTCAATGGCGCGCCGATCGGCGACCTGCCGGCGCACAAGGTCGTGGCGCGCGGCATCGCGCTCGTGCCCGAAGGGCGGCGGCTCTTTGCCTCGCTCAGCGTCGAGGAGAACCTGCTGATCGGCGGCCAGCTGCGCCGCCCCGGCCCGTGGACGCTCACGCGCATCTACGCGCTCTTTCCGGCGCTAGCCGAGCGCCGCCATCTGCCGAGCACGGCGCTCTCCGGCGGCCAGCAGCAGATGGTCGCCATCGGCCGCGCGCTCATGTCCAACCCGGAGCTCCTCCTGTGCGACGAGATCAGCCTCGGCCTCGCGCCCATCGTCATCCGCGACATCTATGCGCGCCTGCCCTCGATCGTCGCCGAGGGCACCGGGCTCGTCATCGTCGAGCAGGACATCGCCCAGGCGCTTGCCGCCGCATCCCAGGTCTACTGCCTGCAGGAAGGCCGCGTCGCCTTCGCGGGTGCCGCCCGCGATGCCACCCGCGAGGCGGTGGCCGCCGCGTATTTCGGAGTTTAGCAAGATGTTGATGCAGCACGTCGGTCTTCCCCCTCTCCCCGCAGGGGAGAGGGTGGCGAGCGAAGCGAGCCGGGTGAGGGGCTCTCGGAGTCCGATTACTGGCTCCGCGAGCCCCTCACCCCGACCCTCTCCCCTGCGGGGAGAGGGAGCGCGACCGTCGTGCTCGCCTTACGCTGTCATTCTCGTGGAGCCATCTTGATGCAATGGCTCAACACCATCGTGCAGGGCATTCTCACCGGCGGCCTCTACGCCATGTTCGCGACCGGCCTGTCGCTCATCTTCGGCGTGATGCGCCTCGTCAACATCGCGCATGGCGACTTCATCGTGCTCGCCGCCTATCTCGCGCTCGTCGTCACCGAGACGCTCGGCATCGGCCCGCTGCCGGCGCTGCTCATCGTCATGCCGCTGATGGCCGCGATCGGCTACGCACTCCAGCGCGGCCTGCTCAACCGCACGCTCGGCGACGATCTGCTGCCGCCGCTGCTCGTCACCTTCGGCCTTTCGATCATCATCCAGAACGGCCTCCTCGAATTGTTCACCGCCGACAGCCGCCGCCTGCAGGCGGGCGCGCTCGAGGTCGCGACCTGGCAGGTCGCGCAAGGCCTTTCGATCGGCGTGCTGCCGCTGCTGCAGTTCGTCGCCGCCGTCGCGGTGATCGGCGCCCTGCAGGCGCTGTTCTACCGCACGGCCTTCGGCCGCGCCTTCCGCGCCACCTCCGACGATCCCGCCGTCGCCCAGCTCATGGGCCTCGACAACCGCCACGTCTTCGCGCTCGCCATGGCGCTCTCGCTCGCCGTCGTCGGTCTCGCCGGCGTGCTTCTCGCGGTGCGGGCGAATTTCGATCCCGCGATCGGCCCCGCCCGTCTCATCTTCGGCTTCGAGGCCGTGATCATCGGCGGGCTCGGCAATCTGTGGGGCACGCTCGCGGGCGGCATCGTGCTCGGCGTCGCCCAGGCGGTCGGCGCCAAGCTCGACCCGGGCTGGCAGCTGCTCGCGGGCCACCTCGCCTTCCTGCTGGTGCTCGCCGTCAGGCCCGAGGGTCTCTTCCCGCGGATCCGCACATGAGCGCGCCGGCCTTTCAAGTGCGCTTCACCGATCGCGGCAGCGCGATCAGCCTCGCGGGCTTCGCGTTGCTGCTGGTCGCGCTCGCGGGCGCGCCGCTGTGGGCCGGCCGCGACGGGCTCTACCTGCTGGAGGAAATCTTCGCCTATGTGGCGCTGGCGAGCCTGTGGAATCTGCTCGCCGGCTATGCGGGCCTCGTCTCCGTCGGCCAGCAGGCCTATGTCGGCCTCGGCGCCTACATGCTGTTCGCGCTCACCATCCTGGCCGACGTGCCGCCGCTGTGGGCGATCCCGCTCGCCGGCCTGATCGGCGCGGCGGCCGCCATGCCGGTCGCGGCGCTCGTCTTCCGCCTGCGCGGGCACTATTTCGCGATCGGCACTTGGGTGGTGGCGGAAGTCTTCCGCCTGCTGGCCGCGCAGGCGTCAGCGCTCGGCGGTGGCTCGGGCACCAGCCTGCCGGCCGCGATCGTCATCGCCATCGCGCCGACGCGCACCATGCGCGAGTTCACCATCTACTGGATCGCGCTCGCCATCGTGGTCGCGATCCTGGTCCTGATTCTGCTGCTGCTGCGTTCGCGCTACGGCCTTGCGCTCACGGCGATCCGCGACAACGAGCTCGCGGCGCGCAGCAACGGCGTCGACGTGACGCGGGTGAAGTTCGTTGTCTACGTGTTCACGGCCTGCGGCACCGCGACGGTCGGCGCGCTGCTCTTTCTGCAGAAGCTGCGCATCTCCCCCGACGCCGCCTTCAGCGTCAACGATTGGACCGCCTTCGTCATCTTCATCACCGTGATCGGCGGCATCGGCCGCATCGAGGGACCGATCGTCGGCACCCTCGTGTTCTTCGCGCTGCGCCGGGGCCTCGCCGACCTCGGCGCGCTCTATCTCCTGATGCTCGGCGCCGTCGCCATCGTCGTGATGCTGTGGGCGCCCAAGGGCATCTGGGGCGTGATCGTCGACAAGCTCGATTGGCAGATCTTTCCGCTGCAGCGGCGGGTGATCTTTCGGCCCGAGCAACATAGTACTGAACCAGATCGTCATCCTGAGGTGCGACCCCGGACTTGATCCGGGGGAGCCTCGAAGGATGATCGGCCGAGGTCGTGCAACAGTCGAGCAAGCGGCACCGCACGGGCCCTTCGAGGCTCGCTTCGCTCGCGCCTCAGGGTGACGAGTCAGAGGGAGTAGAAAAGATGAAAAAAATCGCCATCGACATCCACGCCCACATGATGGACCTCGACGTCTATGCGGTGACGGTCGGGCACAGCGCCTTCGGCAAGTCGACCTTCGATCCGACGCTCAGCCCCGAGGCCAAGAAGAAGGCGAAGGAGCGCAGCGACTTCGTCTGCGCCACCATGAGCGACGCCAAGGAGCGCATCGCCGCCATGGACAAGATGGGCGTCGACGTCCAGGTGCTTACCGCGAGCCTCGTACATCAATGCACCTACTGGGCCGAGCCGGAGGAGAGCCTGCGGCTCGAGCGCAAGCTCAACGACAGGTGCGCCGCCATGGTGGCGACCAACCCCAAGCGCCTGATCGGTCTCGGCACCGTGCCGCTGCACGCGCCCGAGCTTGCGGTGCGCGAGGCCGAGCGCTGCATGTCCGAGCTCAAGCTGCGCGGCTTCAACATCTCGACCACGGCGCGCGACCTGGAGATCGGCGACCGCCGCCTGTGGCCGTTCTGGGAGAAGGCCGCCGAGCACGACGCCATCGTCTATATCCATCCGGCCGGCAACCCGAGCCCGCGCTTCCAGAAGCACTTCCTGTGGAACAGCGTCGGGCAGAACTTCGAGGAGTTGATGGCGATCGCCTCGCTGATGTACGAGGGCGTGCTCGAGACGTTCCCGAACGTGAAGATCTGCATCTCGCATGGCGGCGGCTACATGCCGCTGTGCATGGGCCGCGTCAGCCGCAACTATCTCGAGAAGCCGACCACGCGCGCCAATATGAAGAAGAGCCCGGACGAGTACCTGCGCCGGCTCTACTACGACAGCTGCGTCTACGACCACGACGTGCTGCGCCACCTGGTCGAGAAGGTCGGCGCCAGCCAGGTGATCCTCGGCTCCGACTATCCGGTCGGCGAGTGGAAGCCGATCGAGTTCGTACGCGACACGCCCGGCCTCTCCGACGCCGACAAGGACATGATCGTGGGATCGAACGCCGCGAAGATGTTCGGCGTTCAATAAGCTCCCGACGTCATGGCCGGGCGTGT